>JBGAWU010000387.1:0-2884 GCA_044227425.1 Methyloglobulus sp. | reverse complement strand
ATGCGGGTTTTCAAGTGGTGCCGATTCCCGGCGCTTGTGCAATGGTTGCGGCTTTGTCAGCTGCTGGTATGCCCGTTACCCCATTTTCATTCGAAGGGTTTTTGCCGCGTACTTCGTCAGCGCGAAAGGCATTTTTCACAGAAAAGTTAACCGTAACCTCAACCTGGATATTTTATGAGTCCAGTCATCGAATTCTGGCTTCATTACAAGATATGTTAGGTGTTTTGCAACCTGACCGCTTGATCGTTATTGCCAGGGAGCTGACGAAACTGCATGAAACCATTGTTAAAACCACACTTGAGAAAGCAGTGGAGCTTGTGGCGCAGAACAACAATATGCGTAAAGGCGAATTTGTGGTAATTGTGGACGGTGCTGCCAAAATCAGTAAAGAAGAAAGTACATTAACCCCTGAACAAATAAAAATACTGTCTATCTTGCTACGGGAATGCTCAACTAAAACTGCGGTAGAGCTAGCGATGGAAATTACCGGCGCAAGGAAGAAACTGCTTTATCAAGCAGCGTTGGCTTTGGAAAAAGAGGTCGATCCAGTCCGTTAAACCCTTGTCCACTACACCATTACCGTTTCCCGACAGTTGATCGTATCGAAAATCAATTCCGCGTAGGGATTTTTCTTTGCCCGACACTCCCCCCGTGCTTTTAAAAAATTTTGGCGGCGTTATATCTGCTTAACAAATGCCCCTTGATTAATAGTGAAACCCATGCCCAAGCAGAAAAAATAATTATTTCACTACCCGTAGCGTCGGTTTGCCGGGCGGTTGTTGCTCGGGCGGCGGCTCATCGCTGTCATTGTTCTCTTGGTCGAAAACCAAACCTTTGCCGTTTTCTTTAGCGTAGATAGCCATCACGGCATTCACGGAGACAACAACGGTCATAGGCTTGCCGCTGAACCGGGCATTGAATTCGATAAGCTCATTACCCAACGATAAGGCTTCAATGGCTTGGGGCCTGACGTTCAGGACAATCTTCCCGTCTTCGATATAGTCTACCGGTAGGTTACCTTTATTGTTATTGGCATTGACTAGCAAGTAGGGAGTTGAACTGTTATCGACGATCCACTCGTAAACCGAGCGGATCAGATAAGGTTTGAGAGATGTCATTTCGATAGTTCGGCCAGTTCTTTTTCGGCATCACTAAGACTACTTTTAAAAGCAGGCCTGTTGAAGATGCGCTGGGCATAGTTGGTGATTGCGTTGTTCGGTGTGCTGACATCAATGCCTAACGAAGGCAATCGCCACAGTAGCGGGGCGAGTGCACAGTCGATCAAGGAAAACTCTTCGCTCATAAAAAAAGGCCGGTCACCAAATATCGGATTAGCCGCGATGAGGCTTTCTCTGAGCTGCTTTTTTGCTTTACCGGATTTTTTATCGCTCGATTCTAGAATTTCATCCAAAAGGGAGTACCAATCCTGGTCGATACGTTTAATAAGCATCCTCGCATTAGCGCGTGAGACCGGATCCATTTGGTGCAAAGGCGGATGCGGAAACCGTTCGTCAAGATACTCCATGATGATGCGGGAATCGTAAAGGACTAGGTCGCGTTCGACTAACGTCGGCGTTGCCGGTGTTGGATTAAGTTCAAGTAACTCTTCAGGTGGGTTAGCGGGATCGTAATATTCAATTTCTGACACAATAGCTTTTTCCAACAGGACAAACCTGACAGCATGGCTCATTGGGCACAGGAAAGGGGAAAAAAGTGTCATAACTGATCGACGAGAAAAGATGTTTGCCACAAAATTAACCTCTTAATACTTAAGTGGGCGGTTAAAATTGCGGCATTATAGCATGGAAGAAACGCATGTTTCCGTTTCGTTACAAGTTACTCTTTGGATTTTCTAAGAAATTCGGAACATCCGTGTTCCAGGAAAAATTAATTAATGGATATCACTCCAATATTCTTTTTTCAACAAGTAGGCAACAAGTAGGAACATGCCGAGATAAAACAGGACATACTTACCGATCCGTTCCCGTTCCAGTTTCACTGGTTCGCCAACATAGACAAGGAAGTTGACCAGATCATTAACCATGGTATCGAATTCTTCTTCAGTCATGGTTCCTGGCTTATCAATTACGAATTTCTCGAATTCCTGCTGGCCGTCACTTTCACCGGTAAATATCGCTTTTTGTTCACCCTGAACCTGCCAGAACACATTCGGCATTCCCACGTCTTTAAATATCAAGTTGTTGGTACCCAAGGGTTTGGATGGATCCATATAGAAGCTTTTCAAATAGCTGTACAGCCAATCTGCGCTTCGGGAACGTGAGATTAACGACAAATCTGGAGGTTCAACCCCAAACCACTTAGCCGAGTCATGCGCATTCATCGCAGTGTGCATCTGGTCGTAAATGCTTGCACCTTGAGGGGCGATCTCGTTCAGTACTTTTTTATCGTCAATAATAAAGTCTTTGGCAATCCGTTGGTACCGAATGTGTTTGACTGAGTGACAACCTAAGCAGTATTTAACAAAAGTTTTTGCGCCTTGAAGAATGGATGCCCTGTCTTCTGGGTCGAAATTGGCTTGTTGCAGGTCGACGCTTTCCTCGGCGGCAACGCCAAGGGAGAAAACCAGCAGCAAAATAGTCATGGATAGAGTTTTCATAATTATTCTAGGCTCGTTTTTATTTTTGTTGCCACGCGGATAAGTACGTTGCGTATACCTTGAGGATTCGGCTTTCTTTGAAACTCGGTCGAACCGAATAGGACAATTCCGTTATCCTCTTTGATAGTCATTTCCTCGAATGCCGACTTAAAGGCGGAAATGATAATATCCAGGCTTATTGGGGTTGTTAGTCGTTTCGGTACGGGTTTCGGCTTTTCCCATTGCGTGTATATCGGCATCAACAGAAAGAAACCGAAATAGATCACT
>JBGAWU010000386.1:0-2898 GCA_044227425.1 Methyloglobulus sp. | reverse complement strand
CGCAATGGGGCATAACTTTTTTTCTATGTTACCCAGTTTATCGAACAGGATTTGCGCACTGCTAGATGCGACAATGGGGTCATGGTCGGCATAAACGATAAGAACAGGTTTTTTAATCAGGGGGAGTACGCCGTCAAGGTGGGCGATTAAACGCCTAAGTTCATAAAGCGCCCTGACGGGGACATAACGGTAGTTGATGTCGGGATGTTCTGTTGGGTTTTCGATAAAAGGTTTAAGCCCTTCAAAGGATGAGACCCATTTGATTAAGGTATTGGCAGCTTGCAATAAAGGTACCAGCATCAAAGCGGGGTTTACATATTTTAGCGGTACGGATACGGCAATGGTGCCGACAATTTCACTATGCTGCTCGGCGGCAAGGTTTAGCGCTAACGCGCCGCCGGTAGAAAATCCGATAATAAAAATTTTGGGGCAATAGGCTTTGAGGATTTCGAAACCTCTCTTCACGCTTTCATACCAGTCTTCCCAGCTTTGTTCGCGTAAGGCATAAGGGGAAGTGCCGTGGCCTTTCAAACGGACGCCCATTACAGTGTAACCTTGGCTAGCCAGATAACGCCCATAGTCCCTTAATTCAGCGGGACTCGCCAACAGGCCGTGTATCATTAATACTCCGCAACCGTTGAATTGTTTGGGTTGAATGAAATAGGGCGACGGATCGGCGACGATAACTTCCTGACGGTTAATTGCGTTATGGTGGGCTTGTGCGTAACTGCTTTTTTCCCAGGCTAAGCTGCGGCACTCATCGTCGAATCGCCAGGCAGCCAAGGCATAAACGTTCGCTTTGCCCGCTTCGTTTAGGGCTGTAATTAAGCTTTCGCGTACGGCGGGAAGCGGTGCAACCTCATTGTTATAAACCGCAATGGGATTTTCCAGCCGGATGCTGTCAAAACTATACTCGGCGCAAAGTTTCGGTAAAAATTGGTATGAATCTGTTTGTTCGGTAATAAGTCCTTTTTCCTTGGCGATGCAGATAAAGGATTCGAAGCGCTTATTGCCGTCTTTGCTCAGTTCGCTGTAATCGTCCGGATTCATCAGGCTCCGGTGCAGATGGACGTCAAGGTTGTTTTGCAGGATTTTTATCGCGATATAAAGTACGGTATGGAATTCTAGTTTATCGACAGTCGTTTGTCTTTGTTCGATAAAATACATGATTAGCGTTGCCGCCAAATGGCTTAAATTGACCGTGACGTTGGCGTAAATGGTTTGCATGTAGTGGTCGCGGGAACATTCAGCGTTTTTGAAGAAATACGAACCCAATAACCGTTGTTTCGACTTTTTTGCGGCGTTATTCAGGTTAAAGACATCATCCAACCCGTTGATGTCCGGCGCGACTTGGTCCATCAATGCCCGTGTCCGCAAGTCCCGGATACAACTGGGATTCACCGGCGTACCCATACGGATGTCCATGTCGGTATTTTTGAGCAGGATGTTCCCTTCGATTAACAACTCCTCGGTTTCGCGCAAGCTGATGTTTTTCGAAAATAATTCGACTGCTTTGAATAATAGGTTTTCGGAAGACCGTATCGGATAAAATGTAATATTGGCGGGAATAATGACGGTCGGTTTCGTTGCGACAGCCAGCAATTGATCGACACTATCCATCTGCAATTCGTCTTTCCAACGGGAGAGTTTTGACTGATTATTGGCTTCGTGGGCGTAACGGATAGCGGCTTTGAAAGCTTCCACCCCTTGCCCCAAAACGGCTGATCCCGTATGTTGTTTACGCCGTTTTCCGGTCGTACGGGAAAATACGCTGTAATGCCCCTGCTTGTCGATAACCCGATGGTCCTTTACCATGCCACCTTCGGGAAAAATAATGACTTTTCGCCCACGCAGGATTTGTGCGGCCAGCAACGGAAAAACCCGGTCATGGTCGTGCGGGAACACGCCGACTTTCATTAAATATTGCGACAGTAGATTATCCTCTTCAAAGAACTCGCCAGAAGCGATGGCGCAGCTATAAGCGCCCGTTTTCTCATGGATAAGGAACTGCGGAATAAACGTTTCAAAACGTGAGAAGTGGTTGAATAAAAAGATATCGCCTTGCAGTGCGCGCGGTTCGGCATACAGGGCAATTTTAACGCCCAATATGCTTTTTACTGCCGCGAATAACTTGATGGATCGATTGTAAAGCGTCGTATCAATGTCTTCCCAAACAGCAGGATAAGTAAATTTTGTCATGTTGGCTACTCATCGAAAACCCAAAAGGTAGCAGTTAGACAAACGATAGCCAAAAAAGTCAGGATTTATTTATTCGATCCAATAGCCATTCAGTGTACGTAGCCATTAAAAATTAAAAGGTTAAAAATTGCAGCCTTTCTGTACGTTACTTGGAAATACGGGAGGCAATGTAATGGTTTATTGTCTTGGCCGACCCTGCTATCAAACAATTGCCGATCTGTTCTTGCAAGGCCATGTCGCTGATCGACACCCGGTCGTGCTGGCGTAGGTGTTCCAGCCAGGATTCCACCATGAAACATTCGATGAAATGGCCTGATCGTGCGGTATCCTCAAATAGCTCCCAGAAATAAGCGCCGTCCCGTTTACGGATTTTCTGTAGTTGTACCAACAGCCGATGGAATTTTTTTAGCTCATCGAAAGCGACTGTGTACTCGATGGTAACCATTACCGGTCCTTGGTCGTGTTGTGGCGACTGTTCGACGATGGGCAACGGCCAATGTGATGACGGCGTGTAATCGACACTCTCATAGCCCGTAATGGTGAAACGCCACGTCGCTAAAACTCCGAGTACCAATCCGCCCGCTGCCAGCAGCAAGCTTATTTCGATACTGTAACGCTTGGCCATGTAGCCCCAGAACAAACTACCTATTGCCATTCCGCCCATAAAAACCATCATGAATACCGACAGGCCCCGCGCCC
>JBGAWU010000385.1:0-2901 GCA_044227425.1 Methyloglobulus sp. | reverse complement strand
CATAGACCTGCTGCCGCGTACGTTGCGGAATTGGGACCTGAAAGTATGGGAATTAAAGGGCAAACCGGAAACATGGGCGACCCAGTTGGCGGAGAATTATAAGCGCGAACCCGTTTTTGCCGTGGTTTCAGGGCTGTCAAATTCAACCTGGGAGCCGGTGCATGCGTTTTGTCAGCAGGAAAAACTGCCCTGTATCCTGCCAAGCACTGATTTAACCCCTGCTGTAACCGACTTTTATTCGCTTTATTTTTCGCAAGGCGTGGCTTTGGAAGCCCATGTTTTAGCCAAGCATTTACGTGACCAAGGCGAAAAAGCCCCCCGCAGATTGGTCCAAATCTATCGTGATGACGACGTGGGGCGCGGTGCGGCGCAAGCGTTGACCGCAGCCTTACAGGATTCAGGCATTCAGGTGGAAAACCGGATGCTTTCCGGGCAAGGGCCTATTAATCCGGACGAAACATTGAAAGACCTTTCCGATAAAGACAACGTCATGTTATGGCTGCACCCGACAGATGTTTCCGCCTTGGTAAAAACAGAACCGGCGCTTCCGTCTGTCCTCTATATTTCAGGCTTTCTTTCGAAAGACAATTTTACGGCTATCCCGAAAGCATGGCTGTCGAATGTGCGCGTGGTTTATCCTTATGAAATCGGCGATAACCGGAAAAAAAATGTATCGATGCTGGAAAAGTGGCTGAAAACCTGGAATTTGCCGTTGGTGGACGAAATTTTTCAATCGGAGGTTTTCTTCAATCTGCTGTTTTTAACGGACTTGACCTCGCAAATGCTGGATAACCTTTATCGCGATTATTTATTGGAGCGTGCGGAAGATATGCTGAGCTCAGGTTCCAATGTTTCGGCTTATCCGCATTTAAGCCTGGCTCGCGGCCAACGTTTTGCCTCTAAGGGCGCTTATATTGCACACCTGGATTCGAATGGCAAAGTAGCAGCCGATTCCGACTGGATCGTCCCATGATAGCTTTACCTAACACCGACCCTACAGAGGATGTTATGGCACACCGTAACAGCGTATTGATTCCATTCCGCCAGCGCGCCGTGTTGGTCGCCCTGGTTTCCCTTGCCGCGTTTTGTTTTATCTCTCCGGCGTTCGCTAAAGCACCCGCCGAACCGAAACAGGAGGTTTCGCCACCGGAATATAACCGCTCAACGGCTGAATACAAGGTTCCGGATGTTGAAATCATCCGAAATGACGGCAAGCATCTAAATTTAATCAAGGAATTGGATGATGGTCGGCCGGTAATGATGAATTTTATCTTTGCTTCGTGTTCCGCCATCTGCCCCATGCTCAGCCATGTTTTCATGCAGGTTCAAAACAAGTTGGCAAAAGACAAACAAAATCTCCATCTTATGTCGATTTCAATCGACCCGGAAAACGATACGCCATCAGTGCTCAATGACTACGCCAAAAAGTTTAAGGCGGGTTCCCAATGGGACTTTTATACCGGCACCCTGAAAACCAGTAAGGCCATTCAAGAAGCGTTTAATGTTTACCGGGGCGACAAGATGAATCATGCGTCGGTGATTTTAATCCGGCCTGCGCCGGGTAAACCCTGGTTACGGTTAGACGGGTTCGCAAGCCCGGAAGCCGTTATACGTGAATACCACACGGTGCTTGAGGATAAGAAGTAAGCAATTATCCGTTAAGTTAAAGCTAATCCGTTCGTACCCTCTAGGGCACTTGTGACTTTCAGGTGATAAACACTGGGTTTACCGAAGGATGAACGGACTATTAGCCAAACTTAGTCCGAACAAGCCCCCTATTGATGCGTTAGAAGTTACGGACGACTATTCGGTTGAATGTTGTTAACTGATATTATGTAATTTGCAGTTTCCTTACAATAGTTTTTTGCAGGAAACTGAGTTATATCTGATAGTTTGATGGCTTGGTAGAACAGCATTAAATGCTTTCAATTTAATGCCGTTATGCGGTTTTTGCTAGATAACACCCGCCCGGCTGGCGAAGACAGTTAGGTCGGCAATATTGTGGATGTCCAATTTTTTCATCAGGTTGTATCGATGCGTTTCGACTGTTTTCACGCTTAGGCAGAGAAGATGGGCAATTTCCCTATTCTTGTTGCCTTCGGCGATTAATTTCAGCAATTCCCGTTCACGGGTGGACAATTTTACGCCCGACACCGTATCGATCGAAGTCTTTTCCATCTGGCAAAAACCCTCGATTACCAAAGGGAGGATAAGCGGGGAAACATAATAATAGCCTGACAATATATGCATCACGGCAAATACTAACTCGTCAGGGCTGGCGGTATTTAAGATGTAGCCGTTGGCTCCCGCCTGAAAAGCCCTTACAACGTTTTGCTCGCCATTCTTGGACGTAAAAATCAATATTTTTGTAGTATCCCAGCGTTTTTTGATTTCTTGTATAGCCTCCACACCGTTCATGCCGGGCATGATCTTATCCATAATGACTAAGTTTGGTGGCGTTGTCCAATTCTGCCTAAATAGCGAGATGGGATCGGAAACACAAAAACTCAATAATCCAGGTTCTTTCGATAAGATCATTTTTAGACCTTCTCGAACAATTTCTTGGCTTTCGACAATTGCTATTCTATTCATCGTTATTCCCGTTAATTTTATTAACTGAATTAAGAGAAAGAAACCGACCGTCTTTGACCCGGCTTTCTTTGCATACCTTAATAAATCCTTAAATTCGTATAGCTATTATCTAACAATGATTATTTATTCCTATAAGTAGTTTTACCTATAGACTAAAACCAATAATTAGTTTTAGGGATTATTGAATCCGCTGGGGTAAGGATTTTTAAAACAAAGAAGAATTTTTTATACGATCACAGTTGGTAACCAGCTACAGAGAGCTGGTTACGATTGATTGCTTGGCCCTATCGATAACCAACCAGTACAGGG
>JBGAWU010000384.1:0-2919 GCA_044227425.1 Methyloglobulus sp. | reverse complement strand
GTGTTTCCAGTTCCATTACTTCGCCATCCGTAAAATGCATTTTTTAATGCGGGCAATCGCATTGGTTGCTTTTCCCGGCGGTTACGGGACATTGGACGAACTGTTTGAAACGCTGACGTTAATCCAAACCCGAAAAGCCCGTAAAGTCCCAGTCATTCTTTTTGGAAGGGAATACTGGAATAAAATTATCAATTTCGATGCGCTTGTCGAAGAAGGGGCGATTTCGGCATGCGACCGGGACCTTGTCCAGTACGCTGAGTTTGCTGAGGAAGCCTGGGCTATCATACTCAATAACTACAGCAATAGCGGAAACCATGCGGTGAGCTAACGAGTTGCCTATTTAAAATTTTTGTAGATCCGATAACAGAAAATGTCACGTACTTTCATTGTTTTTTTATTACTTATAGTTATTTCACCATTTTCGGATGTTTCCGCTGCGGTTGTCCAAAGCGGCAATAGTTTGCAGGCTCCTGTTTCTGATACTGCAAGCACGAAATTGCAACTTAAGGCGAAAATCGATGCCTTGAAGACAAATAATTCTATCGATGAAGCTTCGAAAACGCAGATATTGGCCCTCTATCAATCGGCAATGGATAACTTGACAAACATCGAGTCATTTGAAGCTAAAACTGTAGAGTTTGAAGACGATGTCAAAAAAGCGCCCGATAAGACCAAAAAGCTGCAACAAGAAAATCAACAGCTCCAGCAGAAACCTTCGAAACTGGAACCGGAAGACTATAGCCAGATTTCAATGGATGAACTGGAACAACGGTTAATTTTGGAGAAAGGGAAAGTCGCTACGCTGGACGGGAATATAAAATCAACTGAAAAGGAATTTGCTCTTCAGTATGACCGTCCCAATCAGATCCGTCAGGAAACCTTAAAGGCACAGGATGCGCTAGAAACGGCACAAAAAAAACTTGATTCGCTTCCGGAAATTAGCACTTCAAAGCCCGAAATGGATGCCGGGCATATTCAATTGACGACGTTGATCGATTCGACTAAAGCACAACTCAAAATGCTTTCGGTGGAAGCCAGCAGCAATCCTATCCGCGTCGAATTGTTGAAAGCTGAGTTGGATAATTTGACTCTCCAGAAAGAACAACTCAGTCCGATTGTAAAGAGCATCGAAACTCAAGTTAATGAGCTTCGGCAGCAGGAAGCGGTTAACCTGCAAAACGAATTGGCCAAAGCCGAAAAAACCGTTTCCGGAAAGTATCCAATCATCCAGCAAATTGCCCGCGAAAATATCCAATACAGCCGTAACTTCCAAGTTATTTCAAGCAAAATAGAAAGTTATTCCGAACTAAATAAAAAAGTCGATGCCACGACCAGCGAAATAGACGCGGATTACAAAAGCGCCGAAAAAAAAATCAGTTTGGCGGGATTAAGCCCGGTTCTTGGGAAAATTTTGCGCGAACAGCGCCGCAATCTGTTGAGTCGCAGTCAGTTTAGCGTCGAGTCCGAAGCCATCCAGAATGAGATGGCTTTGACGAGCCTCGAGCAATTTAAAGTTGAGGACAAATTAAAGTCGCTTGCCGATGTAGACGGGTATTTACAAGGCTTAATGGATCGACAAGTCAATAAATCCTTGCCTCCCGACCAGCAGATAATGATAAAAGCAGAATTGAGAGTTCTGTTGAATAATCAGAAAGAACTTTTAAACAAGTTGCTGTCCACTTACGGGACTTACCTGCGTACGTTAGGCGATTTCGATTTCGCTAAACAGCAAATGCTCGCGCAAGCGACTAAATTTGCAAAATATCTGGATGAACGTTTGCTTTGGGTGCCTAGTTCCATACCGATTAATCCCGCCTTTCTGCCGGGTTTGTACGAATCTGTCAAATGGTTTTTATCGCCGCGCAACGGTTTGGGCTTGGTTACAGATATTTCCAAAGTTGCTTGGGACAATAAGTTGTTATCCCTGTTGGTGCTCTCGGGGTTATATGTATTTCCAAGGCTAAGGGCTTGGGCTAAACGGCAATTGAAGACCGTGAACGAAAAATCCGCAAGGATGTATACGGATAGTTATTCCAATACCCTGAAAGCGCTCGGATGTACGCTTGTGCTCGTATTGCCATTGCCGTTCTTAGTGTTCATTTTAGGCTGGTTATTACAAACGAACGGCGGTGTAACGAATTTCAGTAGGGCAGTGGGTATCGGCTTGCAAAGTGTCGCGCTCCCCTTATTTTCATTGCAATTTTTTTATCAATTTTTTGCCAAAAACGGGATAGCTGTCGGCCATTTCCAATGGCAGCAACAAACTGCACTGCTATTGCAACGGCAAATTGCCTGGATTCGATTTATCATGGTGGCTTGCGCTTTTATCATTAACTGCACAGGGGCGTCGTCTACTACTGTGTATAGCGATAATCTCGGGCGCTTGGCATTGATCATCGCCTTGGGCTCATTGTCTGTGTTTTTTGCGCGTGTGCTACATCCGGCAACAGGGTTTTTTCAACATTATGTCAAAACCAACCCTGACGACATCTTTACTAAGCTGCGTTTCATCTGGTATCCCGTGATTATATTAATACCCGTGGCCATTATCGGATTCGCAATCGCAGGTTATTACCTGAGTGCTTTGGAATTACAGCAAAAACTGGCTGTCACCATAAGGCTTATTTTTGTACTCGTCGTGGTATACGGAATGGTTATCCGTTGGTTAACACTAGTCAACCGCGAGTTGGCATTCAAAAATGCAATCCAAAAACGCAAAGCGGCTGCCGAGAGCGAAAAACAAGTCTCATCGGATGGTATTGGCAGCGAATTGCCTGTTCTTCCCGTCGATGAACAACTCATTGATATTCCGACGATCAACGCGCAAACGATCAAGCTGTTGATTGTTTTTATTGGCTTTGCCCTCATCGTCGGGATATGGATGATTTGGCGCAACATCCTTCCGGCTTTCTCATTTTT
>JBGAWU010000383.1:0-2927 GCA_044227425.1 Methyloglobulus sp. | reverse complement strand
AAAATGCGCATTACCAGTTTTTCGCCGAATGCGGTCGGCATGGTCGAAAGCCGAAGCTCGATTTCTTTCTTATGGTTGTTATGCGTTTTAATCCGCCCGTCTTGCGGCAGGCGCTTTTCGGCGATATTCATCCGCCCCAGGATCTTTAAACGGTTAAGCACCGCGTTCATGATCTGGACCGGCAACTGGTAAACATGATGCAAAATGTCGTCTATCCGAAAACGGACATTGCCGCTGTTCCGGCGCGGTTCGATGTGGATGTCGCTGGCGCGCTGGTCGAAAGCGAATTGCAGCAACCAGTTGACCAAGTTGACGATGTGCTGGTTATTGGCGTCAAGATCGCTGGATTTGCTTAGTTCTAACAGCTGTTCGAAGTTTTGGACGTTGGTCGTGGTTTTTTGCTCGCTGCGCGCACGGGTCGCGCCTTTTAACGAACTGGCGAAGGAATAGAATTCACCCAGATAACGGTCTATTTCATCGGGATTGGACAGTACGCGCTTGATTGCGCATTTGTGCATACGTACCAGGTCGGCTTCCCAATTGCGTACGAACGGTTCCGCCGTGGCGATAACGATCTCATCCTTATTGAAAACAATCGGCAGGATTTTGTAATTGAGCGCGTAATTTTTGCTGTACAGGGTGGTTACGGTAGGGATGTCGATTTTCAATGGGTCGATATAGTAATACGGTAAGTCAACCTTACGGGCCAGCCAAACGGTTAACGCTTCCAATGTCAGCAATTTGCCCAGATTGGTTTGGTCGGACACTTGTGCTTCGGCAATGATTTTTAACGGATGTTTACCTTTTCCGTTATTCCCAACTGCCATTTCCCGGCATTTCAGGTAATGTTCTTCGGAAAGGATGCCATCGTCCTTGAGCCAGTCAATGACCTGGATGATATCGAGTTTTTCATTTTTGGAAGGGCTATCTTTCATCATCTTTTGAACAAGGCTTAAGTGATCGTTTGGCAATGATTTTTCATTATAAATAAAATGCCAGCCCGATTGTTTTAATTAAGGGCGATTAGGCTACGTTGAATGCTACTGTAGCGGAACATTAGGTCTTAGTCCCATATCAATTTAATAACCATCAAAAAAATCAGGATCGAAAAATAGCGCTTCAACTGGCGGGCAGGTAGTTTATTGGCCAGTTTGGCGCCGACAGGCGCTGTGAAAATGCTGCCGATGCCAACTCCCAGGAAAGAAGGCAAGTATATGTAGCCCAAACTCCATGTCGGTATATGCGGGTTATGAATGCCTAATGCGATATAACTTGCGGTGCTGGCGAGGGCGATAGGCAAGCCACAGGCGCTGCTGATTGCGACCGCGTTGCGCATAGGGTAATGGCAGTGAGCAAGGTAGGGGACGGTTAATGTACCGCCGCCGATGCCGACCAGCGATGAAAACAAGCCGATTGCGGTGGCAACGATAAAATCGACCCAACTGGAGTAAGCTGCCGTCCCGGTCTTCGGCGAAACGCCCAGAGCCATTTGCAGGCCGACATATAAAAGGAACGCAATCAATATCAACCGTAAATAGTCGGAACGAATGGAATCGGCGATTGCTGCGCCCAGCATTGCGCCCAATAAAATTCCCGGCGTAAGCTGCAGTACTTTACCCCATAACACCGAGCCTAAACGGTGATGGGCCAGCACCGCAGAAATAGCCGTCAGAATGATGGTTGCAAGCGATGTCGCGATGGCCATGATCATAATCAGGTCGTTTGGCAAACCCTGCGCTGAAAATAGCAAAACAAGCACAGGTACGATGACCATGCCGCCGCCGATACCGAATAGGCCGGCAAGAAAACCCGAGAGCATGCCCAGGGCCAGATTGGCCAATACGATCATTACCAGCCTATTTTCTTGGATTGTTTGGATAACGAGTTCGATCATGGTGGCGAAATACGGTTTGCATACTGATTATGCTATCCTAAAACCTTTAAAAATTGTTGTTCGATGTCATGGAAAAATATCTCGTCGGCGGCGCCGTACGCGACAAACTGTTAGGCTATCCGGTGAAAGAATACGATTGGGTCGTGGTCGGGGAAACTCCAGAGTCGATGGTAAATCAAGGTTTTCGGACGGTCGGTAAGGATTTTCCTGTTTTCCTTCATCCCAAAACGCATGAAGAATATGCGCTCGCCAGGACGGAACGCAAAACGGCACCGGGTTACAAGGGCTTTATCGTTCATGCGGATGCCGATGTTACCTTGGAACAGGATTTACAGCGCCGCGACCTGACCATCAATGCTATCGCCATGACGCCGGAAGGCGAGCTGGTCGACCCTTACGGCGGTCGCGACGATCTGGAAAACAGGCTGTTCCGGCACGTTTCGCCTGCATTTTCAGAAGATCCGGTGCGTATCCTTAGGGTAGCGCGGTTTGCGGCGCGTTACCGTCATTTGGGCTTTACGGTGGCGCCTGAGACGAAGGAATTGATGCGGACGATGGTGGTAGCGGGCGAAGTAGACCATCTGGTGCCCGAAAGGGTTTGGACCGAGTTGTATAAGGCGTTGAACGAACTAACGCCATCCGCATTTTTTAATGCCTTGATGGAATGTGGCGCTCTGGAACGGCTTTTTCCTGAAATCTACGATCTATTCGGTGTGCCGCAGCCGTCTAAGTATCATCCGGAAATCGATACGGGCGTGCATACCCTGATGGCTTTGGAGCAAGCCGCGTTATTGTCCAGTAAGCCGGAAGTCCGGTTTGCAGTTTTGGTGCACGATCTCGGAAAAGCCTTATCGCCTAAGGGCAATTGGCCCCATCATTATGGTCATGAAACCAGTGGCATTCCTGCGTTGGAAGCCTTATGCCAGCGCTTGCGGGTACCCAATGCATTTAAGCATTTGGCGCTGAATGTCATGCAATATCATACCCATTGCCATAAGGTGAAAGAATTAAAGCCCTCGACACTGGTCGACCT
>JBGAWU010000382.1:0-2931 GCA_044227425.1 Methyloglobulus sp. | reverse complement strand
CATCGCCGTCTTTAACCACATAGTCTTTCCCTTCAAGCCGCCATTTTCCGGCGTCTTTAGCGCCCTGTTCGCCCTTATAGGTGATGAAATCCTGGTAGGAAATGACTTCGGCGCGGATAAAGCCCTTTTCAAAGTCGGTATGGATAACACCCGCCGCCTGCGGAGCAGTAGCGCCTACAGGAATCGTCCAGGCACGGACTTCTTTGACGCCTGCCGTAAAATAAGTCGACAGGTTCAATAAGGCATAACCGGCCCTAACTACTCGGTTAAGTCCAGGTTCTTCCAAGCCGAGATCGTCGAGGAACTCTTTCTTTTCGCTTTCTTCCAGTTGGGCGATTTCGGCTTCAATGGCCGCACAGATTGCTACAACACTCGACCCTTCCTTGGCGGCAAACGCTTTCACCTTGTCCAGTAAGGGGTTGTCAGTAAAACCGTCGTCTTGTACATTGGCGACGTACATTGTCGGTTTTAATGTCAGCAGGAATAAATCTCTCACCAACAGCTTTTCTTCATCGCTTAAGCCCAGGGTTCTCGCAGGCAGTCCTGAATCCAGTTGCTGATAGATACGATCCAGCACTTGTTTTTTAGCCAAGTCGTCTTTGTTGCCCGATTTGGACGCTTTACTCACGCGTTGTAGCGCCCTTTCTACAGACGCCATGTCGGCGAGCGCCAATTCGGTGTTGATGACTTCGATATCGTTGAGTGGATCAATTTTACCAGCAACGTGGATGACATTATCATCCTGAAAACAGCGGACGACGTGCGCTATCGCATCAGTCTCACGGATATTCGCCAGGAATTGGTTGCCCAAGCCTTCGCCTTTGGAAGCGCCCGCCACGAGCCCGGCTATATCGACGAATTCGATGGTGGTAGGGATGATCCGTTCCGGCTTGACGATTTCAGTCAATCTGTCCATCCTGGGATCCGGTACCGGCACAACCCCGACATTCGGGTCTATCGTGCAAAACGGATAATTTTCTGCCGCGATTTTCGCTTGCGTAAGAGCATTGAACAAGGTCGATTTGCCTACATTGGGTAAACCGACGATTCCACAGTAAAGCGCCATAGTGATTCTTAGAAAGGATTAATGGGGATATAGATGAACAGTGCCGCCTTAGGCAATTCAACTAAACCGGCTATTATACAAGCTTGATTGGATTTCTGAACAATTAATCAGGTGGGGGATTTTCTGTAACTGATTTTCAATTTTACAATCAACTGCCTGAAAGCTTCTTCATTCATGGCATCGTGAAAAATGACAAGAGGGACTTTGTTTTTTAAATGAAGAAAAATAGCGAATGTGGTGATAACGGACGAACCTAAAATCTCAATCGCATCGTTGCTGTTTTGTGAAATGAGTCCCCAACCGCTTTTATCAGTAAGTTTGATTATGCGGGATTCCGAATTTAGGGTACGACGAGTACCTATGAAACTAACGATAACAAGTACAGAAATGAGCAACTTTAGCTGAATAGATAAAGCATTGGCGAGACAGGCTGAGAACGCGATCAAATGGAGACATAGGTTCAGACGTTGAAAAATTCTTGAGGGCTTAAGCGCCGCTTCAAACGTTGAAATTTGCTTTGTCACTCTCATTTTTCTGATAGTAGGTTTTTTTCAGCGCGAGAAAGGTTACAAGAAGCATTTCAAATTGGTAAACATGGCTATTATATTAAACGGACAGGTTATAATTATCAGCTATTTCCAGGATTAAATCTCAGATGTATGAATAGTAAATGGCTAGCTTTTTTGTCGGATAAACACGTTTTAAACGAAAAACCATTTTCAATGGCGGGTTCGCGCGCCGAAAAAAGCGTGTTTCCTTTAACCCATTTGGGAGTATTGAAAATTTCGGGGAACGATGCGGGCAAACTGTTGCAGGGTCAAATGACATGCAATATCAATGATGTTATCGAAACGAAAAGCAGTATTGCCGCCATGTGTAATCCGAAGGGTAGGGCGATTGCGACTTTATTGATCGTAAGAAAGAATGACTATTTTCTATTGCTGCTTTCTACGGATTTAGTGGAAACTGTCAAAGCAAAGTTAAAAATGTATGTCTTACGGTCGGATGTCAAAATCGAAGACGGTTTCGATGATTTCTGTTTATTCGGTTTATGCGAACCTGGACAGTCAGCTTCAGCATTCACTACAGAAACCCCTGAAAATAGGATTGCCGTAAATTTGCCTGGTCCATTAAATCGCAAATTTTTGCTAACGGATGCGGATAATGCCATACAGCTTTGGACGCAGTTCGTCGAATTAGAAGGTTATTGTCAAGCGGGTTCGTCTGAATGGCGCTATTTTGACATTATGTCAGGACTCCCCTGGATAACAGCCGCCACTTCCGAAGAATACATTCCGCAAATGCTCAATATCGATAAACTCGGTGGTATCAGCTTCAATAAAGGTTGTTACACAGGCCAGGAAATTGTAGCCAGGACGCATTATCTTGGAAAAAATAAACGCGAGCTTTTTCTTGCCGAATGCCGAACCTCCATAAAACCGGAGCCCAATACGGCTGTCGTTAACCCAGGCGATTATGGGCAAGAAATCATCGGATGGGTTTTGCAATCGGAAAAAAATAGTCAAAACCAAGAAAACCACCTACTGCTGATCGTACTTCAAAACACTGAGACCGAATCGAACAATCTGGCGTTGATGGATGATGAACGAACTCAATTGACCTTACTACCGTTGACCTATGATTGATGAAGCTGCTGTCCGTTCTTTTCGCCGATTGGCACTCCTTACGGTGTGCGCCGTTTATTTTTTAATTCTGGTTGGTGGTATTGTCCGGGCTTCCGGTGCCGGCATGGGGTGCAGCCGGCCGGCCCACCCGCAGCGCCAAGGGCCAACCAACCTGCTTGCGTTGCATCGGCGCTGGCCAGCGTTCCGCCAAGCGGGGCGCCAGCCAGTCTAGGGGGTCCT
>JBGAWU010000381.1:0-2947 GCA_044227425.1 Methyloglobulus sp. | reverse complement strand
TCAATACCGTTGATTTAGCTGTAAAACTGAATGCCGCCGAAGACATTGCCACCTGGAGCAGCCAAAAAAGATTCGAAAATATTCCGGTATGGGATAGGGAACATCTCATCAACAGTTACCAACAGTTGCAGGAGATTAGACCTTATTACCAGTTCATTAATGTCGATGAGGACAGATATTTTATCCTTGACCACACTCGGCAGGTTAATCTCGCCGCACGGGAACTTAACCATGAAAACTTACCAACTGCAGCGAAAAACTGGGAAAACATCCACTTACGCTATACCCACGGTTACGGCGCTGTTGTTACTTCCGCAGCCCAAGACGCCAATAAGCCCTTGGTCTGGTATTTGCGCGACTTGGATAAGTCTTCGAAAGTGGGTTTAAATGTTACGTTTCCCGATATTTATTATGGTGAAGCAGATTACGCTTATGCCGTAGTACCCAATAATTTGAAAATCGCAGGTATTTTAAGTACAGACCCTACCCAGGATCCTGGCGTCATGAAGGTTTATTACGGTGAAGGCGGGATACCGATCAATTCACTATTCAAAAAAGCGCTGCTGGCTTTTTTCTTGAAGGATGAAAAAATTTTCTTTTCAATCAATATTGACAAAGACAGCAAACTAAAAATATACAGGAACATCATAGAACGGATTAACAAAGTCACCCCTTTTTTACGTCCGGATAATGACCCTTATCTTGTGGTAGGCCAGAACAGGTTTTATTGGATTATTGATGCCTATACCTTGTCGGACAAATACCCCGCTTCGAAGCTAGAAACTTTTGAATTTTCAAAAACAAAACATCGTTTTAATTACATCCGCAATTCGGTAAAAATCGTGGTCGATGCCTACGATGGTGACATAGATTTTTATATCTCCGACCCATCCGATACCATTATCCAAGCTTACAACACAGCCTATCCAGGCTTATTCAAAGAACTGAAAGAAATGCCCGAGGAATTACGCAAACATTTGCGTTATCCGCGCGATTTTTTCGAGTTGCAGATGAAACTTTTTGCGAGATACCATCAAAAAACGCCCGAATTATTTTATGAGCAAGGTGAAACCTGGCAATTTGCCAGTTTAGAAAACCAGCCCGTCTTGCCCTATTACCAAACGATGGATTTTGGAAATTGCACCGGAGAAGAAGAATTCGTGATGATTGTTCCAATGACACCCATCAACCGCGACAATCTAAGCATGATAGGTATGGCAAGCGTCATGGATAAAGCGAAATGCGGCACAGAGTACAAACCGGGCATTACGGTTTATAAATTTGCAAAACATGTGCAAGTAAATGGCCCGGCACAAGTCGAAGCATTAATTAACCAAGATCCCGAAATATCTTCGAATTTCAGTCTTTGGGGACAAGGCGGGTCGACCGTTACTATGGGGCGGATGATTATCCTGCCAATGGGCAATACGGTTTTATATGTCCAACCGGTTTACCTGACCTCAAAAAAGAACAAAATTCCCGAGCTTTCCCGCGTGATTGTTTCAATTGGGGACAAACTTGTGATGGATACCACTCTGTGGTCTGCATTTAACCGAATCAAACAGTTTTATCTAAAAAATGAAGCCGATGTTAAAGAAACCGGAACCATTAAAGCCATTGTCAAACCAGAAGAAAAATAATGGGGTATGTGCAAAATCAGGTTAGAAATTGATTATTTTTCCTATTTTCAAATAGGGTAATTTAAACTCTCTTAGACGTCGGGAATAAATGGGCTAAATTTCTGTACATAGAAATCCTTGGGCGTTTTATGAAGCATGTGAGTATCTTTAATACACCATTGTTTATCGAACGCGACGGACGTATTGCCCGGCCGAACCAGAAACACGCCTTGGAGAAACTGTGCCAAACATAATCGAGCTTAAACACCTGCATGACGAAATGCGCCGATGGCGCAGGCATTTGCATCAATATCCGGAAACGGCGTTCGAAGAAAACGGTACCGCAGATTTTATTGCCGAAAAATTAATCGACTTCGGTCTGACGGTGCATCGAGGTTTCGGTGGCACCGGTGTTGTCGGCATTTTATCGGCAGGCGATAGCGCAAAAAAAATCGCCTTTCGCGCCGACATGGACGCCTTATTCATCCACGAACAGAATACGTTTGCCCACAAATCCCGGCACGACGGCAAAATGCACGCCTGCGGTCATGACGGGCATAGCGCCATGTTGCTCGGCGCCGCCAAGTATTTGGCTGAAAATAGGAATTTCGACGGCACCGTATACTTCATTTTTCAACCTGCGGAAGAAGGCCGTGCCGGTGCGGAACAGATGATAAACGACGGCCTGTTCGAGCTGTTCCCCGCCAATGCCGTCTTCGGCATGCACAACTTCCCCGATATTCCGGCAGGCCATTTCGCAGTTAAAGCCGGCCCGATGATGGCGGCTTTCGACTGTTTCGAAATTATTCTCAACGGTCAGGCAACCCACGCCGCCATGCCGCATTTGGGCAACGATGTCATCGTCGCCGCCGCCCAGTTGATCAACAATCTGCAAACCATCGTCAGCCGAACCGTTAACCCCGCAGATTCCGCCGTCGTCACCATTACCCAAATCCACGCAGGGAACACCTGGAACGCGATTCCTGATTCCGTGTTACTGCGAGGGACGTTCCGTTGTTTTGACACCAACGTGCAAACCTTAATTGCCGATAAAATCAGCCATATCGTCAATACAACCTGCGCCGTGTTCCGTTTGGACCATGAAATCAGGTTCAACCCGGACAATCCGGGCTATCCGGTAACGTTTAATACCGAAGCGGAATCAGCATTGGCGCTCAAAGCCGCCACGGCAGTTGCCGGCCATGAAAACATCCAAACCACTCCGGTTCCCAGCATGGGTTCGGAAGACTTCGCTTTCATGCTGCAAAAAAAACCCGGCTGTTATTTGTGGATCGGTAACGGTGCGTCGGTCAACAGTTGTTTACTGC
>JBGAWU010000380.1:0-2957 GCA_044227425.1 Methyloglobulus sp. | reverse complement strand
ATGGGTATCGGATGGCAGAGCGGAATTAATTCGGCGGTTTTTTTGCAAGCCATGATGCCCGCTATCCTGGCAATAGCGAGGACGTCGCCTTTTTTATGCCCCCTGTCGATAATCAAACGGAGGGTATCCGGCAGCATTGAAATATAGCCTTCGGTTATTGCGCTGCGCTGAGTACTAGGCTTTTCGCTGATATCAACGATGTGTGCTTCGCCCGCTTGATTAAAGTGTGGGGTGTAAGTCATTTAGCGGTAGATTGAAAGTTTATAATTAGATATGCTGTCTTTTTAAGTGGGTTATTGTGTGTCTGCAGGAATATCTGTGTCAATCAAAGTGCGTTATTTTGCAAGCTTAAGCGAATTTGTAGGTAAGCCGGAAAGCGATCTGGTTGTTCCGGAAACCCTAAAAGTCATTGATGTCTGGCGGCTTGATACATCAGGGCAAGCAATGCCAGCAAATCTGTTGGCGGCAGTCAATATGGAATATGCTGGGTTCGATTCGCTAGTCCGCGACGGCGATGAGGTTGCATTCTTCCCGCCCGTCACCGGTGGTTGAAATGAAGGTAAAAATCTGTTCGGAACCCTTCAATATCTGGGAAGAAATCCAGGAATATCAAGATACCTTGGCTAAATCGGGAAATAAGTTCGGCGCAACCAGCCTATTTATCGGAACAATGCGTGATTTTAACGACGGTGAAACCGTACACAGCATGGTTCTGGATTATTACCCCGGAATGACGGAAAAACAATTGCATCACATACTCGACGAGGTGGGTAAGCGTTGGCTGGTTGTTGATGCATTAATTGCCCACAGGGTAGGTGAAATCAAGCCCGACGAGAGCATTGTTGTAGTTGCGGTATGGTCGGTCCATCGCGGCGATTCGTTCGACGCATGCCGGTATATCATGGAGACTCTGAAATCGACGGCGCCGTTTTGGAAAAAAGAAAAACTCAAATCGGGCTATACCCGTTGGGTTGAAAAAAATACCGATGGTTATCAAAAAAGCTGACCGGAGTTTAATGGTAATAAAAAGAGTTGTCCTGATTTTATTGCTTTGCTGCTTTTCAGCAGCAATGGCGGAAATTGCGTCCAAACCGATAAGTAAATTACCGGTTTGGACACCGAGGGACGTTGCCGTTATCGTAAATGACAATGACAGTCTAAGTGTTGCCATCGCCAAGTATTATCAAGCCAAGCGGGGCATACCGCCTAGGCAAATCATTCATGTCCGTTTCAAATCCGGGGTCAGGGTCTTGTCTGAAGCGGAGTTCAATAAACTCAAGCAGCAGGTTGATAAACAAACGCCTTCCCATATCCAAGGTTATGTGTTGACCTGGTTGCTGCCTTACCGAGTGGGTTGCATGTCGATTACAACCGCGTTTGCGGCAGGCTTCGATAAGGCCTTTTGTGCCGAAGGCTGTAAGCAGACACGGCAAAATCCTTACTACAACTCCATTAGCAAGCATCCCTATGACGATTTCGGCTGGCGACCTACGATTATCTTGGCGGGGCAGGGCTTTACCGACGCGAAAGCATTAATCGATAGAGGGGTCGCTGCCGATCACACGCTGCCTGAAGGCTCGGGTTTCTTGCTCAAAACAACCGATACAGCACGCAGTAGCCGCGCCGTATTTTTTCCCGAGATTGCGAGTGCATTCAACGGAATTTTCCCAGTCAATTATCTGGAAAAAAACTTTATCGAAGGGCAACAGGATGTGATGTTTTATTTTACCGGATTAAGATATGTGCAAAAGATTGAAACAAATAAGTTTTTACCAGGTGCCATTGCGGATCATCACACCTCTGCAGGCGGCGTTTTAAAAAATAGCTATCAGATGTCGATTCTGGAATGGATAAAAGATGGGGTAACCGGCAGTTATGGTGCTGTGGTGGAGCCGTGCAATTTCCCTGAGAAGTTTTCCAATCCCGGTGTGCTCATGGAATACTATCTGAGAGGAAATTCGCTTATCGAGGCGTATTGGAAAAGCGTGGAGGAACCGGGACAGGGGGTTTTTATCGGGGAGCCGCTGGCAAAACCTTTCGCCGATAGGGAAAAATAGCCATAAAAAAGCGGGTTTGTCTTCCGAAGGATAGGACTAAGCACCTGGTTATTATAACAATCACCGATAAGCCTAAAGGTTTAAAATGCAAGGTTATTTAAGAAAAATGCGTACTCGTTACGATAAGATCGTACAGTACGATCTGGTGCTGAGCGAACAAACCGAGCCATTGAATCTGTTGCTCGGAAGAAAGATAAAATTGACTTATACCGGTAATATAAGTTGTGTTCACTGCGGGCGAGTGACCAAAAAAAGCTTCAATCAGGGTTATTGCTATCCATGTTTTACCAAGTTGGCGCAATGTGACATGTGCATCATGAAACCCGAGACCTGCCACTATGCAGCGGGGACCTGCCGCGAACCCGAGTGGGGCGAAGTTTTCTGCATGCAGCCGCATTATGTTTACTTGGCGAACTCCAGCGGCATCAAAGTCGGTATTACCCGGCAAAACCAAATTCCAACGCGCTGGATCGACCAAGGTGCGGTCCAGGCTTTGCCTATTTTCAAGACGCAGTCGCGATATATTTCCGGCTTAGTCGAAGTCATCATCGCTAAACACATCAGTGATAAAACCAGTTGGCAGCAGATGTTGAAAAATAATGTCGAGCCGATTGATTTAGCTGTAAAGCGGGATGAATTGCTGGAAATTTGTCGGGCAAAATTGACCGAGATTAGTCAGCGATTAGGGGCGCAAACGGTTGAATGGTTACCTGATGAAAAAGCGATAGACATCCATTATCCTGTCGAGCGTTATCCCGATAAGGTGAAATCGTTTAATTTGGATACGAATCCGGAGGTTTCGGGTATCCTGGAAGGTATCAAAGGTCAATATCTTTTGCTAGATACCGGCGTGGTTAATCTAAGGAAGTATTCAGGGTATGAAGTCGTCTTTATGAGTTT
>JBGAWU010000037.1:0-11337 GCA_044227425.1 Methyloglobulus sp. | reverse complement strand
ATTGCAGCGTTCACGACCACCATAATGGGATTGCCCGGCATGCCAGGCGCGTTTGTCGAAGGGGACATATTGATTGATTTCGCCATTTCGCTTTATGAGTAAATGCGACGATACCTTAAGTTGATAAATTCCCTTGAAATAAGGGTGGCCTTCGGGATCGAGCCGATTGCAAAAAAGCTTATCGATGCAGTCATTCCCGAATTCTCCCGGCGGAAGGCTGATACAGTGGATGACAATTAAGGAAACGTCGTCGGGTACAGGACGGTCGTCGAAATTCGGTGAGACGATTTGGTGCGCTTCGGTCAGCTGATGTTGGTTAATATGCATACACAGTAAGGTTACGATAAGTAGACGTTATTTTAACGTTTCCTCTGTATGAATGGACTGAAAAACGTAAACGGTGAACACAATTTTCTTAAGTCTTGCTTGTGTGTTAGGATTAATTATATTTATTTGGTGTTTAACAATCCGGTGAAATCAATTAATCTCAACGAACGCATTATCTTCGCATTGGATGTCCCTAGTCCGGAAGAAGCCAAACAATGGGTAAAAAAACTCGATGGTGACATCAAGTTTTTTAAAGTCGGCCTGGAACTGTTCCTGTCCGGTGGCTGGGATATTGTCGATTTTATTATTGACCGCGGCAATCAAGTGATGCTGGACCTGAAATTCTTCGATATTCCAGAAACGGTACATCTTGCCGTGCAGCAAGTGAAAGGCCGCGGCGTGTCGTTAATGACCATCCACGGCAATGACGCCATCATTAGGGCGGCAGTTTCCGATAAGGGTAATGTCAAAGTGTTGGCCGTTACCGTCCTGACCAGTTTTGATGAGTCGGACATGCGCCAAATGGGACTAACGGGTGCGGTTGAAGACTTGGTATTGATACGCGCTAAAAAAGCAGTTGAGCTGGGTTGCGACGGCGTGGTGTCGTCAGCGCTTGAGGCCAAGCCGTTACGGGACGGACTCGGCAATGATTTTTACATTGTCACGCCGGGCATTAGACCGGCATCGGCAACACCGGGCGATGACGACCAAAGACGGATCGCCACTGCCCGGAATGCGATAATCAGCGGTGCCAACCACGTTGTGGTCGGCAGGCCCATCCGTACAGCTGCAGACCCGGTCGGGACGATTAAGAAACTGCAAGAAGAAATTGCCGAAGGCCTTGCTTGTTGCCGTTAGTTAGTAAATTATAAATTTACCTTTCCCTGTTGCCGGAATTACCGGCATGAGAGAAAATTAAGCATTATTTTTTTCAAAATAATGTATTGAAAAATTTAATGTTATTTTGATCTTATCGTTCGTTTTAACTACAGTCGCAATGACCTAAAAACAGATTGTGT
The DNA here is from genome assembly GCA_044227425.1 of Methyloglobulus sp. Classification (GTDB taxonomy): domain Bacteria; phylum Pseudomonadota; class Gammaproteobacteria; order Methylococcales; family Methylomonadaceae; genus Methyloglobulus. Next base: position 9,991 of record JBGAWU010000037.1, on the reverse strand, counting down.
TATTTTACAGTTAAGCAGGTGTTCCCGTGGCAAATCCAATCAATAAACACGTATACAAGTTGGCTTTAGTGTTGTTTCTGTCCGGCTGTGCGAGTGATCCGGCGACGGAAAGCAATACTTATAATGGAGTGATAACGATGCCACAATCTTCTTATCCTTCAAGGCCCATTACGCCGCCGGTAAAACCGGCAATTCCTTCTTACACACCAGATTATTCCTATGATTCTTCCGGCAGCGATTATTATGGGTCGTCCGGAAATTATGCCAATTCGTATGCGGTAAAGAACTTTATCAGGCACATGGCCGAGAAGCATGGTTTTTCAGAAAGTTACCTGCAAGGTTTATTCGCCCAGGCACACCGGCTTGATTCCGTTATTAAGCTGGAAGGTCCGTCTTCCAGCAACTCAGGACCTTCCAGACCAGGTAGTTGGTCGCGTTACCGGGGTAAATTTCTCACCGAGCAGCACATTAGCAACGGCGTCGAATTTTGGCGTGAGAATGCCGACGCCATCAGCCAAGCCAGTAGTACTTATGGGGTTGACCCCGAATATATTGTCGGCATCATCGGCGTGGAAACCTATTTCGGCAAAAATATTGGTAAAACCTGCGTTTTCGATGCGCTGACGACACTGTCGTTCGACACTTATCGGAGATCAAAATATTTTCAATCCGAATTGGAGCAATTTTTGTTAATGACCCGCGAAGAAGGGTATAACCCCCGTCAGCCGGTAGGTTCCTGGGCAGGTGCAATGGGCTTGGGGCAATTTATGCCGAGCAGCTTCCGTAAGCTTGCGGTCGATTTCGACCAGAACGGTCGGCGCGATTTATGGAGGCCAGCGGATGCGATAGGTAGTGTCGCGCACTATTTCTCACGCAACGGCTGGGACTATAAAAGCCCTGTCGCACAACCTGCAAGCGATTCCTACGGCGCTTCCGTGATCGAGTTGAGTACTTATGAAGGAAATGAATATTGGCGCGTCCACCCCAATTTCAAGGTTATCAAGCGCTATAACAACAGTAACAAATATGCGATGGCGGTTCATCAGTTGGCGCAGGCGATCAAAAATAGATACCAGTATTCTCAAGTTAGCGTTAATTAACTAGCAACCGACAAAGCCAAGCATTCCTGGCTTTGTCGGCACACAGGCCAACATAGTCAAAATCCAGGATAAACGGCAAGTCCACTATTCCATGCAAATCAGTTTTGAAATCATTTAGGAAAATTTGTGCCCACTAAATACACACCATTAAAAGACCATGAAACCCCGATAAAAGTGTTATTTACCGGTTACCTCATAACCGTAGGTATCGGCTATATGTTTGCTTTGATCCAGATCTTGCTAACCCACGGCATGGCTGATGGGAAGTTCGGTTTATCGGTTGACGATATTGTCTACAGCTATTACGGAAACCGGTCAGGTACTGTGCTGGAACAAAAACTGAACGGTTCGATGAAACAGAACGCTTCCGAGCAGGAGCGATTTGAAATCATCCAATGGGTCAGGGATGGCGCTGATTTCGACGATTATAAAAATAACGGCATCGAAAAAATCGTACAGGAACGCTGCGTGATGTGCCATAACAAGGACGCTTCCGGGATCCCTAATTTTAACGATTTTGACAAACTCAAAGCATTAACCGCTCAAGACGAAGGCGCAACGCTTGCTTCGTTGACCCGCGGGTCGCACATCCACATGTTCGGCATCAGCTTTATTTTCATGTTTGTTGGGTTAATTTTCAGTTTTTCTGAGACAACGCTTGTTAAATACAAATGTATTGCGATTGGGATGCCTTACGCCTTTCTCATTGCCGACGTCCTGTCCTGGTGGCTGACCAAGTTCTTTCCTTTCTTCGCATGGCTGGTCATTTTCGCTGGTATGGGGATGGCTGTGGCTTTTATCTATATGTGGGTAACTTCAATACTCGAAATGTGGCTTTACCAGCCCGTGTACGTCGACGGCATTCCCTATCATTACCAGCTATTGAAAAAACGTATCAATGAAGGGGATAGTACGGGCGAAAAGCGATTGATGAGCGTTGTCGTTACCGTATTAACTCTGGGTAAACACCTTGGCGAAAGCGCCATGAAAATCTGGAATGATGTCGGTTTGCCGTTGCTACATCGAGTATTCAAAAAATAACCTCGGTTAGCAAAAGTGACACAAGTTTTGGATGACTACTTCCTTGGCGAAGTGAAAGCCTTTCTTGATGAAGACATTGGTTCTGGCGATATTACGGCGGGTATTATTCCCGAAACGCTTCGGGCCGAAGCCACCGTGGTAACCAGGGAAACTATGGTGCTCTGCGGTCAGGCTTGGTTCAATGCCGTTTTTGCGTCGCTTGATGCGGCTGTCTCGATCGATTGGCTGGAAAACGAAGGCAGCTTTATCGATGCCGGAGCGACCTTGTGTAAACTCCACGGCACGGCAAGAGGCCTGCTAACCGGCGAACGGACGGCGTTGAACGTGTTGCAAACCCTATCGGCGACGGCAACGGTGGCAAAACAATACGCCGATGCGGTCGCCGGGACCGCTTGCAAAGTGCTCGATACCCGTAAAACGATTCCAGGATTAAGGAAGGCGCAGAAATACGCCGTTAAATGCGGGGGCTGCCATAACCACAGGATCGGCTTGTACGATGGCGTGTTAATTAAAGAAAATCACATCATTGCTGCCGGTTCTATCGCCAAAGCGGTAGAGATGGCCAGGAAGGTTTCGAACGTCCCGGTTGAAGTTGAGGTGGAATCCCTGCTGGAATTCGAAGAAGCTTGCGCTGTCATGCCTGACCGCATCATGCTCGACAATTTCAGTATAGCCGACATGAAAACTGCAGTCGCCGGAAAACCGGAAGGCATTGAGCTGGAAGCATCGGGCAATATCGATTTAACAACCATTCGTCCAATCGCCGAAACCGGCGTGGATTTTATTTCCATCGGCGCGTTAACCAAAAACATCCGGGCGATTGATTTGTCCATGCGGATAAACTTCATCAAATAATCAAAATGATAGAAAACGCGGGCTTGCTATTCAAACAAATTACGCACGGCGTTTACGTGATTTCCGTTGCCAATGCTTCGGAACAAAACGCCTTTACCGCCGCCTGGGTGATGCAGGCGTCCTTTACACCGCCGATGCTTGCTTTCAGCATCAATCCTGACCATTACTCTTATAAGCTTCTGAAAGAAAGCGGCGAGTGTACGGTCAATGTCCTCGGGCAAGACCAACTCGCAATCGCGGCACATTTCGGTAGTCCGGGCGTGAAAGAGAAAATGTCCGCCTACCGTTGGCGGAAAGGGAAAACAAATGCACCGGTATTAGCCGACAGTTTGGCTTATTTCGATTGCAAACTCAGCCAGATAACGGATGCCGGCAGCCATAAGATTGCGGTTTGCGAGGTCGTTGATGCCGCCGAGTTAAACTCGGGATGGCCGTTGCTTTATGTCCAAACCGGCGCAATGGACGATAGCGAAAAGCTTTATAAATAACTCAAGCTTTAGGGGCTTTTGAATAGGGCTTCGATAGCTGCAAGTTCGTCCAAAGTTAATTCAAAATCGAAAATAGCCAAATCCTCCTGCATGTGGATTGGTGAAGTCGTCCCTGTTAAGGGAACAATACCGATTTGGGTAAGGGCGCGGAAAAAGATTTGCGCCGGAGTACGCCGATACTTTTCCACCAGTTTTTGCATTGTTCGTTCAGCTAAAATATGCGGGTTTGCCGTCAACGTCCAGAAACTTTGGTAAGTGATTCCGTGTCCGTTACAAAACACCCTGATCAGCGCGTCGTAATGTGTGCTGGCGTAAAAACGGTTTTGGATAACCGATGGTTTGATTTCGGCGCTAAGGTATAAGTCTTCTAATTTTTTTAAATCATAACAATTGCTGATACCCAGTCGCTTAACGTTTCCTGAGAGGACAAGCTGTTCCATGGCCTGCCAAACGTGAAGCGTCTGTTTCGAAGTAGCTAAGGGCGAATGTAAAATCAGGCAGTCGAGATAGTCGGTTTGCAGGTTCTTAAGGGACACCTGGAACGACTGCTTAACCTGCACATCCAAATCAGCGTTAGGGTCGTAAGGGATATTGTTGGGATCCTGCCCGTCAACCGGGGTAAATTTGGTTTGTAAGTAAAGCCCGTTACGTGACAGCACACCATCAGCAATACAGGCGGCAATTCCTGCGCCAACACCGGCTTCATGGTAATGTTTGGGCTGACAAGCGGTGTCGATACCGCGAAATCCAAGCCTGACCGCTTGTTCTACCAGAGCGGCAGTCCGTTCTTTTTTCCAAGCCGTACCGTAAATAATGTTGGGCATAGCCGAGTAAGATGTTTTGGTCAATGAGCCGGTATTCATACGTGTAGAATGTAGGTGTAAGAGGTTTCTACATAGCAGGTTTCAATTCAAAAAATAAAACCGTCTAAGTTAGCATGGCAAAAAAACGGTGAATTAATACTACTTTGTAGCATAAGTCGTTGGGCATGACTACCATACTTTATCAAACGACCATGCCCTCTCCTTCCGGCAGTAAGTCCTACACGCTGTACGCTGCCAATTCAAAATAGCTTTTTGTACCGTTAGCTAAATCCGCCTGGAACAATAACGCACCCGGCGGATTTATTGCTTTGTTATACACCCTCACACCTAAAACCCTGTTTTTACTTACCCGGCAAATGCCCTACCTCAGTTAAATAAGGGTATGCACTACAGAAGGGTCAACATGGTTGATTGTGGCCAAAATTTGCTCCGGTTCAGCTAGCGCCGGCGCCATGGTCCATCGGTTGAATTTGTCATTACCTATCCTTACCATACCGGTATGTGTCGACTTGTCACGATCTACAACCGGGTCGCGGTCATAAAAACCCAAGTGGAAGCGTAACTGCTCGATATCGTTATGGGTGCCGGTCAAAAACTGCCAGCCCGACGGGATACGATGCCTATCGGCATACTCTTTCAGTCGTTCCGGCACGTCGATTTCCGGTTGTAGCGAGATCGAATACATATACACATCTCGCCCTAAACGGTCGCCAATCAACTTCTGTACTTGCCGTAAATTTGCCGTCATCCTTGGGCAAATGCCTTTGCAATCCGTATACATCATATTGATGGCGACTACTTTATCCCGAACCAGATCATCGTAAAACTTTACGGTTCTACCCTCATGGGTGGTCAGTACGGTATTAGGGAAGCGGTTGTTGGCAAAATCCTTCAGGAATGGCAGCTTCGTTTGTAAACCCATTCGGGGCCATGTTAGCAATCCGAGCGTCGCCGTAGCGCCTATGCCTATTAATAAATTCCTACGTGTGTTCATGACAAATACTCCTATACTATCTATTAATATTCCAATCCGGGTTAAACGATATCCCATCGCAACATCATCGCGTGATCTTCATGGATCATGTTATGGCAGTGCATAACATACTTCCCGGTGTAATCACGGAAACGTAAAAGGATTCGCACCGTCATGTCTTTGCCGAGTACATAAACATCCTTCCGTCCACTTTCATGCGCTGGTACTACCACGCTGACGCCTGCTACTGTTTTGCTGAGGATACGGCCTTCTTCAAAATGGATATGGATCGGATGCTGCCAGCCACCCGATGGATTGACCAATTCCCAAATTTCAGCACTACCCTTGGCCATCTCTGCCCGTGGCGCGTTGACGTTTACCAATTCTCCATTGATTTTCCATAGGCCATTTTGTCGCTCGAATACCCAGCGTCGTACTGGCAGTGCTGCAAGTTCATCGGCGGAAGGAAGCGGTCGTAATGGGCGTAAAACACTCGGAACCCGGCTGACATCGGGAATGGGTGGGTTGCGGTCTACGATAAATTTTAATACCCGTACGCCAGGCGATTTAACGTTACCGGGGCCGCGTGTGCTGTCCTGCTGCAACCGGTTGACAAAATAAAGCTCGGTGCCGATAGGGTATAAGGAAAAATTAATCACAATGTCGCCGCGTTCCGCAACGCCTAATCTAACTTTGGTTTGATTGAGTAAAGGCTTGGGTAAAAGATTGCCGTCGTTGGCGATGTATGTGAATTTTTGTACGACGTTACTTGGGTCAACCAGATAAAGTTCGTAAAAGCGAGACGGCCCGCTGTTGAGCAAACGAAAGCGGTACTTACGCCGTGCCACGTTCAGTACCGGTTCTATTTTGCCGTTGACAGCCACCTTATCGCCCAGGACACCTTCCGGATTAATCTGGTCGAAATACAACATACCGTTTGCATCGAACCGCCGGTCATTAAAATTCAAAGGATAATCGAATTCTCCACTGGGCAGTCGCAATGCTTTGGGATTTACGTCGTGCTCATTGCCGGAATCGAACTCATCGAATAACAAGTAAAAGCCGGACAGTCCTAGGTAGACATTGGGGGCGGTAAAATCCAGCGTATGGTCATGATAAAACAGCGTCCCCAGCGCTTCCCGATAGTCGCCCAACGTTGCTGGGCTATCGTCATAACCCGCATAAATATTGGAATAAAGGTGATCTTTATAGGAACCGGGGCCGAGGAGCGTCGGCCCGGATTTATTTATGCTGTAGTAGTCGCCCGGAAAACCGTCGCTTTCCGACCCCGTATGCAAGTTATGTAAATGGGTGGAAATCTCGGGCGTTCCGAAGCCGACATGATCTTGTGGCAGATTGTTGTGAATGCGGCAGATGACAGGTTTACCGTAGTGGGCGTGGAAGGTGGGGCCAGGGATACTGGCCTGCTGTGTCGGTGTTGAGTAGCCCCAGACTGGTTGCGGCGGATAGGCGGGATTGAAAACCCAGTCGGGAATTTCTTCAGCAGACAATTCATAGCACTGTAAGTCGGGTGAACTGGATAACTCATCCCAGCGCGGGTGGTCATCCCGTCCACACTCGCCGCCATCCGTATTGGCGTATGCGTAAGCCTGCGGCTCCAAGGTGTCAACCGGTTCAGCGGGCATCATGGCGTTTGGGAGAAATTGCACCCACGGCGTGGTTGGAGGGCTGGGCGGGATAATAATAACGACTTCCGCTTCGCTTTCCGCGCTGTCCAGCAATAACGGGGCTGCGATAGACGCGCCGGCGAGCTTAAGGAATGAGCGCCTGGATGCCGTATCAGGTTTGTCTTCTCTATAAACAGGAAATTTCCAGCCCCTAATTTTGCGCCTTTTAATTTCTAAGACGCCGTTATGGTGATGTAACTTCCGGTTTGACGGTAATATAGTTTTCATGATCGTTTTCTCCTAAAAGATAAAAGCTGTGAAGATGTCGATTCTTTTTAAGGACATCCCACGAATCTTTTGATAATTCTCCTTGCTGCCGGTTAGCCATAACTAGCCCTATTCACTGGCTTGCTGGTTAATCGTCAGGACATTTTGCGTTAAAATCGAACGAAGGCTGTTTGCATCTTCGTCGAAAATCCCGCCCAGTCTCTCTTCTTTGAATAATTCGTAAGGGGGCTTTAGAGCGGTTTCAGCCCCTTTGTTGAATCCTGTGTTGTTTGAGTAAATTTTTTTTGTCCTAATTATGCCTATGATAATGGTCGAAATAATTTTAAGGATCAGCTACTGATCATTAACCTTGGTTACTGCGTAAGTGTAAAACTAGCAGCACTGGTAACACTCCCACCTTTAGTAGCGACGATTAGTTGACCTGTCACAGTACCGACCGGAACAGTTGCCGTAAGCTGGCTATCGCTAACTACGGTAAAAGCTGCTTTTTTAGCTTTATTAAAAGTCACGGCAGTCGTCTGGCTCAAACTTTTTCCTGTCAATACGACTATGGAGCCAACCGCACCGCTAACAGGGCTAAAGCTCGTTAATACAGGCCGTACGAGAAAGGGCGTCATTCCGCTGATAGAACCTGCAGGTTTGTTGATCTTGATTAAGCCGGTTGCTGAACCTGCAGGTATAGTTACAATCCGGAAAGTATTGCCTGTTCCTGTGGCTATGGCTGGAATGCCGTTAAACGTAACGTTGGTTACATTAGTAAAATCGCCAAATAAGCCGACTGTTTCCCCCGCCTTTCCGGTATCCGGTTGCGCGAAGACGAATGGTCTTGCACCTGAATCGAAACTGAAAATACTTCCGTTACCTGCTGGATTTATACCGGTTTTACTAAACCGTGTCGTTCCGTATAGTTTGCCGTTGGTATGCTGGACTAAGCTGTACTGAGGGCGGGCGCCGTCAATAGCCTTTGCAAAAATATGAGCCACATCATATGAACCGAGGCGAGTGATGCTAAACAATACACCGGCATCGTCAGCAAAAAGACCTGGCGGTATTCCGCCTCGGCTGGTTGCCCCATAAAAAATACCATCGCTGGCTTGCACAAGCCCAGCATTGGGGAATGCGCCTTCAGCAACACCTTTAAAAAAATCTAGGCCGTGTAAATTGGTATAAGCACCGGCAGGGGTGATTTTAAAAATATTACCTTGTTGGTTCAAACTCGAACTTCCAAACGTTGTTCCGTAGAAAGCGCCATCGGTACCTTTCACTAGTGGTGCCTGAGGTTGATGGCCGCCATCATCGAAGGCATTAAAGCCGTACAATAGTTTGAATATCCCGGCAGGTGTGATGCGAAACACCGTCCCGGAAAACGCTGTCGGTGCACCTCCTGCAGTGGTGGTGCCATAAAGATTGCCGTCATTACCGGCGACTAATGGTGCAGAGGGGTTGCTGCCATCGGTTAAACTAAGTACAAAATGATGGATAATGCTGTAATTACCGGCAAGAGTCAGTTTATAGACAATGCCGACGCTATTCTGCCCTCCGGAAGTGGTGGTGCCGTACAATGTCCCGTCGGCGGTCTGCACTGGAGGTGTAGGCCGCAGTATTCCGTTATCGATACTATAACCATCATTCAAGACAGCGCCGAAATGATGCAATATAGTCACAGCACCGGTAGGTGTCATTTTAAAGAGAGCGCCGCCTGGATTGTTGCCATTGGTAGTAGTACCATAAAAATTTCCGTCCAACCCACGCATTAATGTTGATAGGGCGGGCGGGAGCGAACCCGGCGTTGGGCTAAAAGTATGCAGGACCGTATAAGCCCCTGACGGAGTTATTCTAAAGGCTTTAGCCGGAACAGTGCCGGGCGACGTGGTGCCGTATAGGTTGCCGTCCCGGCCCTGGACAAGTTGACCATGAGGAAATTGGCCTTCCGTGCCGACAAGGTCATGAAGGGTTGATATTATCGCTTCCGATATCTGGCTGCTCCCTAATAACGCAAGTGCCAATAACCTTAAAAATACTATTTTCGTCTTACTCAACTTAGGTTTCATGGAGATTCGCCCGTTAGAGTTATAAAAAATCCGGAGTCAAAATGAAATCAAGCTACTTGAATCGATTAGAAAACTCCTCGCGCGCGCCTTTGGTTATTAGCGTGTAAGCATCTTTGATATCTAATTGCGCGTTCTTCAAGAATTGATTGGTTTCTTTCATCAGCACGGCTTTTTCACCCTCCGATGAAGCGCTGGCAACGGCAAGGTATTTTTCATTGGCGGATTGCACATGCTGTTTTGCGCCGGTTACTTTTTTGCCGTACTCAGATAAAAGGTTTTCATAATCTTTTGTTTCTTTGCCGGAAGCTTTAAGTGCATCGATACGTTTTTGGAGACCGGCAGAGGCAGTACTTGCGTCGTTAATGAGCTGATTTTCCTTTAAGGCTATAATCTTGCCTTCTGCATTTTTAACGCTAGCACTGCTTTTTAACCAGACGGACTTGATTTTATCGGCAACATTCCTGATCTCTTCCTTTGATTCGCTCTTCTTTATTTCCTGTATCAACACCTCAAACTGGGTGATTTCTGCATTTAATTCAGCGACCAAGCCCTCTTTATCGGCATCTTTAAGGTTAACTAAAGCTTCAATCCTGGCCTTAAAAGGATTAAGTTGCTTTATTCGATTTTCAACTTTCGTTAAAAGATAATGCTTTCCCCTTTCTACCTTTATCTTGTCGGAGTTGTAGCTGGCACTCCTGTCATCAAAAGCCTTTTTTACGCTGAAACTATTATCATCCATAGTT
>JBGAWU010000379.1:0-2959 GCA_044227425.1 Methyloglobulus sp. | reverse complement strand
AACTTTCATAAGCGGCACATCGCGAAAGCTCCTAGGTTGGGGTGAACTTGTGAACTCCCAACAACAACTTAAATTTCCTTTGCGACGATCATTCTTACCAGATTTTGCACAAAACATTTCAAATTATTATCAAATTCTCAGGATAAGTCTCCAACCTCAGAATGCAAATAGACTTTAAATCATTGGGATTTCAGATAAAAAAAACCGCCCCGAAGGGCGGTCAAATATATGGAGTTATTGAAAAAACTTTACAATTTGTAACGTTTTCCAATGCTTAAAATTATAAACATTCTCCCTACCCGTTCTGTGACGGGGTTCGCATCGCACCGCAAAATAGTGTGACCGTTTTCCCAATAATCGATTGCCCTGGAAAATTAGGATAATATCAAGCAATGCTTTCTTTCGGCCCCTGCACATCGTCAGGGTCGCCTTCGTAAGGCGTCGCGTATTTGCAGTCTTTTTGCGGACACACTTTCTCTATGCCACGTGTCTTTGTTTGCTTGACCGTTAGCACGGGCCAATGGCATTCGGGACAGCTTTCATTGATTGGCGCATCCCACAGGGCGTAGCTGCATTTAGGGTATTCGGAACAAGAATAAAATACCTTGCCGTTACGGGATTTGCGTTTAAGGATACTGCCTTTTTTACACTGGGGACATTCGACATTTGTATCCAGCGGTTTTTCCAATGGCTCGATATGCTTGCATTTCGGATAGGCGCTACATCCGATAAATTTACCGTAACGTCCCGCTTTAACAACCAATGGCGATTCGCATTTCGGACAAACCCGGCCTTCGACGGTTTCGGGAACTGCCGATGCCGCCGAATCGTCGCTCAAATTGCGGGTATAAGAGCATTCGGGATAGTTTGTACAGCCGATAAACCGACCATTTCGCCCTAAACGGATAGATAACGCACTGTTGCAGAGCGGACACTTTTCATCAATCGCTTCTTGTGTGACATCCTTACGCTGGACCTGTTCTTCCTTTTCATGGATCAGGTGATTGAAAGGCTGCCAAAAATTGCTCATCAACGGAATCCAATCCATTTCACCCCGCGATACCGCATCAAGTTCATCCTCTAAATTGGCGGTAAAATCGTAATCCACGTATTTGGTAAAATGTTCGGTCAGAAATTTATTCACAATCCTGCCGACATCGGTTGGATGGAAGCGTTTGTTCTCCAGACTGACGTATTCTCGGTTTTGCAAGGTCGATATGATCGTGGCGTATGTTGAAGGACGCCCGATGCCATGCTCCTCCAGCGCCTTGACCAAGCTCGCTTCGCCGTAACGGGGCGGCGGCTCGGTAAAGTGTTGCCCAGCAATGATGTCGTTTAACTTAATAGGCCGGCCTTCTTCCATGGCAGGCAGAAAACTTTCTTTATCATCGCTTTCCTTGGTGTCGTCCTTGCCTTCCAGATAGACCGCCATGAATCCCGGCTTGGCGATACTCGACCCGGTCGCCCTGAAAATATGTTTGCCGTCGTCGCAGGTAAAATCGACTGCAACCAAATTCAATACTGCGTGGGTCATTTGGCAGGCGATGGTGCGTTTCCAAATCAGGTCGTACAGCTTGTATTGTTCCGCGCTCAGATGGGCTTTTAATTGACCCGGTAAATAACGGGGATAAGTAGGACGGATCGCTTCGTGCGCCTCCTGCGCATTTTTCGATTTGGTTTTAAAAATCCTCGGATCTTTAGGGACGTTTTCCGGACCATAGTTTTCAGCAATTAAAGCCCGCAGTTCCTGCACCGCTTCCACCGCCAGATTGACGGAATCGGTACGCATGTAAGTGATAAGCCCGGCAGTTTCGCCACCGATATCGATCCCTTCATAGAGTTGTTGCGCAACCATCATCGTTCGCTTGGTAGTAAACCCCAGCTTGCGCGATGCTTCCTGTTGTAAGGTCGAGGTGGTGAACGGCGGCGCAGGATTGCGGTTTTGCTGCTTCTTTTCGATTTTGCTGACGATCAACTGACCGTCGGCGGCTTCCAACAAGGTTTGGCGCGCCTGTTCCGCATCCTGAGCATTGGTAATGCTGAACTGGTTCAGCTTTTCTGCATTTAGATGCGTAAGCTTGGCTTTGAATACCTGGTTTTGTGCCGTCAATTCGGCGTCAAGCGTCCAGTATTCGCGCGTTTTAAACGCTTCAATTTCCTGCTCGCGCTCCACAATCATGCGCAGCGCCGGACTTTGCACACGCCCTGCCGAAAGTCCCCTGCGTATTTTTTTCCATAGCAACGGCGATAATTTGAAACCAACTAAATAATCCAAAGCCCGGCGTGCTTGTTGTGCATTGATCAGATTGGTTGATAACTGCTCAGGCTGGGCAATTGCCTCGGTAACGGCTTTCTTGGTGATTTCATGAAACACAACCCGGTGCACCGGCTTATCTTTTAATAGTTTCTTTTCGTTGAGTAATTCATATAAATGCCATGAGATGGCTTCGCCTTCACGGTCAGGGTCGGTCGCAAGATACAGTGCATCCGCGGCTTTTAACGCCTTGCTGATGTTTTGCACATGCTTTTGGTTGCGGTCGATGACTTCGTATTTCATGGCGAAGCCGTTATCAGGGTCGACAGCGCCCTCCTTGGGGACTAAATCACGGACATGCCCGTAGGAAGCAAGTACCTGGAAGTCCTTTCCCAAATATTTTTCGATAGTTTTGGCTTTCGCCGGTGATTCAACAATAACAAGATTCTTGCTCATTCGGTCAGCAATGCGAGCGGAATTGATTTAATTTAAATAGGTGGGTACAAGGTCGTAAACGATATCTTCCATTCTGGAAAAGGCGATTTCTTCATTCGGTTGGCTCAACAAGACCAGCAACACAATCCATTTAAGTTTCTCTATCGACAGCTCTTCGTCGTTCAAAGCCAAGGCACGGTCGATGACAACCTCCCTATTAACGGAACTTAATATCCCGCAACGTTCAAGGAACAGAAGCAGGTCGCGGCA
>JBGAWU010000378.1:0-2965 GCA_044227425.1 Methyloglobulus sp. | reverse complement strand
GTGTCCATTAGTCCGGTTTTCCTCCGTATCGCCGCAGAGAATGCGCAACGCGTCTTGCAAGGTCGTCACCGTGTCGGGTAAAGGCCGGGTTAATGCTTCTTTTAGCGCATTGAGCGCCGATTCTTCAGGCGTGACGTCTGCCGAAAGCCGTACGGTCACCATTTTGATGGCAGGATCGGCGTCGTCGACCCGGCCTATGTCGTTGAGGGCAGGGCTGATACCGGCGTTCAATAATGAGGTCTTACCCGAACCCGAACGGGCAAATAGCACCAACAGTTTGTTAGCCAGGATATCGCCGACGACAGCGCTGATTTCCTGTTCGCGCCCGAAAAATAGTTGTTCGTCTGCCTCAGTGTAATAATCGAACAGTTTATAAGGATTGCGGCGTGTCATAAGCCTTGTCCTTGGGCCGGTTGAGGGTCGGAACCGTTTGGGTGTGACGGCAACGGTATGTCGATTTTAAAAACTTCGGCTAATGCGCGAGCCAGATAGGTTAAATCGCAATCGATCAAGTCGATGCCGCGTTTTTTATATAAATCTCGTTCGAAATCGCTGACATTTTTCTTGACGGCGTAAGAGTTGATTTCAAATTTCCCGTTGGGAAATGAAGTGATCATCGATTCCCACAACACCCGGAAATTCCAGTCGCTCAGGCCGTAGCCGAGAAACAGGAAAGTATTTTTATAAAGAAGGTCGCGGAACTCTTTCGGCATACCCCGACGCTCGTCCCGCCAAAATGCAATATATTGCACATAATCACTGGTCGTAATCAACAAAGAATCATCGTGGTTGACACAGCCGTGCATTTTATAAATGACCAGAGGATAACCGCCGGGAGGGGCTGGAATGTCGTGATTGAAGCGTTCGCCTTTGATCAGCTCAATTGGCAAATTTGACGGTTTTACCTGTTCTGGCAGCGATTGGTTATAAACAAAAGGGCCGCGTAAATCGCGCGGCGTCGAATGCTTTACCGCCGCGGTTTCGATCAGTTCATCGTAATTGGTGGTGAATACGCAGCGGATACTCGGGATGCCGGTCATGACCCAATGGATGGGTCTTGGAAAAATCGCCGAGGCAATGGCCTGTTTAACGACATTTTCCAGGTCGCTACGTTGGCCGTTGTCGAAAAAATGGAAAAATTCGGCGACCGAAGGCAAGTCTGGCAAGCTAATAAGTGTGCTGAGTTGCGACTCCGGTAGCCGTGCGCGTTTAATCGCATCGGCGAGTTTATATTTCAACTGATCGCCGGAGGGACAACCGGGAATAATATCCTGACCGTTGATCCAGCTTTGGAAACCCATGCTAACACCTGCACCTAAAAACGGAATGCACCGACCACTTTCGATCGCCCTAACGATTCGGTCAAAATTGGGTATGCTGTCACCCAGATTTGCTTGCCCATTAGCCATAGGTCTTTTCGTTTTGAGTTGAAGGTTAATAGAGTTACATTTTAGTGATGTTTTTGATTTAGTAAGGGTTAACGTTATTTTTAGTTGGATAATAGGGTTTTATCCGCTTTATGTCAAAGGCTCGGAAAAGCCGTTGTTTACCGAAGCGGGTAAAATGCGTTTCAGGTTTGACAATGCGTACAGAAAACGGTCGTACGATTTGAGATCCGGATTTCTTTTAGCGGCGTTAGGCATTGTTTGCAAGGCAGACCGCTGCGACCATAGGCATTCAGTTGTTGTTTGAAGTAGCCCGGATTGCCGGATTCATTCACAAAATTCCGTAACGTCGTTCCGCCTTGTTGGATGGCGTTTTCCAGTACGGTTTTAATGCTGTCCGCCAGTAGCCGGTAACGTGTCAACGAGACTTTTCCGGCATGGCGTGCAGGATGGATGCCTGCCATAAATAGGGCTTCATTGGCGTAGATGTTGCCTACACCGACGACGACATGGCTGTCCATGATGAACGATTTGACTGGGGTAAGGCGGTTTTTGGATTGTTGATATAGATGGTTGCCGTCAAAATCGGGCAATAACGGTTCCGGGCCCAAGTCTTTGAGAAGGTGATGTTGCGTCGGCCCGTCCGAAGTCCACAGTACAGCCCCGAAACGGCGCGGGTCGTGGTAGCGTAATAAGGTCTTATTATTGAATATAAAATCGATGTGATCGTGTTTTTCTACAAGTTTGTCGGCGGGTAATATACGTAAACTGCCTGACATGCCCAAATGTAAGATAACCGTGCCGGTATCGGTCGTAAAAAGCAAGTATTTTGCCCGTCTGGACACCGATCTTATGGCGTTATCGGTCAGTAACTGGTCGAGATTATCCGGTACAGGCCACCGTAGTTGAGGTTGGCGGACAATGATACGGGCAATGGTTTGGCCTTCGATATGCGGGGCAATGCCGCGGGCGGTGGTCTCAACTTCTGGTAATTCGGGCATTGTTGATAGAGGGTCGGTTATTCATGTGTTGCCGGGTCTTAAGGATAATGCCCTTAAGACCCAACTCATTCTAACCGTCTCCGGGGTTTAGGACAATTTCGGCTTACGACCGTTGTCCTGAAAAACCAGACTTAATTATTCAAGCTCTTGATAATAGATGGATAATACTTTGATCTCTGCATCTGTAAGCTGCTTGGAGATTAAACGCATCCGGCTATAAATGTCGTTGTGGCGTTCATCGTTTTTGTAAGCTTTTAAGGTGCTTTCAAAATACTCCGAACGTTGCCTTGCCAAGCGCGGAATGTCGAGCTTTTCACCTTCCCCGTTGGCGCCGTGACAGACGAAGCAGGGCGGTATTATACGTTTGCCATCGCCATCATTCACCAGTTTCATCGCACCCGATACATCGACATCGCTGACCGGATGTTTGGGCCTCGATAGCGATGCGTACCATGCGGCTATATCGGCGGCATCCTGTTCGGACAAGCCTTTAGCAATCGCCGACATGATAGCGTTGTCGCGGTCGCCGTTAGCGTAATCGCGAAGTTGCTTGAAGGTGTATGTGGCCAATTGTCCTGC
>JBGAWU010000377.1:0-2983 GCA_044227425.1 Methyloglobulus sp. | reverse complement strand
TTGTTGGTTTATGTGTTGATCCAGATAGCTCACGCACCTTATTACGTATTTTATTCAGTTTATTTAAAAGATCACCTGTATTCGACGACCGTGACCGGGTTATTGTGGTCGTTGGGTGTCGTTGCTGAAATCGTCTTGTTCCTGTTTATGAAAAGCCTGTTAAGGCAGTTTTCGTTACGGGCAATCTTATTGGTCAGCCTGTTTTTTTCCGTCGTACGTTGGCTGTTGATCGGTAATTATGTCGATAATTTTGGCCTGTTGTTGTTCGCCCAAGTGCTCCATGCCGCCACTTTTGGCGGTACACATATTGCGGCTATCCATTTTGTGCATCAATTTTTCGATCAAGCGCATCAAGCCAAGGGGCAGGCTTTGTACCATAGCCTGAGTTTCGGCGCCGGCGGCATGGTGGGCAGTTATTTTAGCGGGCAATATTGGGATTTGCTTGGATCGCATATTATTTATAGCGTCGCTGCGGCGAGTTGCGGGATTGCCTGGGTTGTCGCCTATATTTGGGTCGGTAAGGAAGAAAATTTGCTAAACTTGCATTAAAAAAGACAAAATTGGAAAAATTTTCGGTCCGTTTATTTCCTTTCTTCGTAAGTATAGAGGGGGGGATAAACACTAAGAATTTTCACAACTCGATGACGGCTTCTATTTTTCGGAAATTACAGTGTTTGAAATAATAAAAAGCGGCGGCTGGATGATGCTGCCTATCATATTAAGCTCGATTATCGCAATGGCGATTGTGGTCGAACGGTTCTGGTCGCTGCAAAGAAAAAGAATACTGCCGCCGGATTTGTTGCCGCAGGTTCGCAAGCTCTATATGGAAAAGAAAATGGACGAGCCAACCCTGAGGCGGTTAAAAATCAGTTCTCCGTTGGGATATGTTTTAGCTTCCGGCCTTGCCAATGCGCATCATGGACGACGGGTGATGAAGGATTGTATGGAAGAAGCCGGTCATAAGGTTGCACACGATCTTGAGCGCTACCTGAACGCCCTTGGTACCGTTGCGGCTGTTGGGCCTTTGCTGGGTTTGTTGGGTACGGTATTTGGCATGATCGAAATCTTCTCGTCGATGATGAAACACGGTGCCGGTGATCCGGCTTCGCTGGCGGGGGGGATTTCGGTGGCCTTGATTACGACTGCCGCAGGTTTGACGGTCGCTATTCCCAGCCTGATATTCCATCGTTATTTCGAGCGCTTGGTGGATGAGTTTGTGGTTAGTATGGAAGAAGAGGCCCTGAAGCTGATTGACGTGCTGCATGGCGACCGGGACGAGGTTGCCTGATGAAATTCAAACGGAAAAGACGGGAAAAAGTCGATATTACATTGATTTCAATGATCGATGTGCTTTTTGTACTGCTGCTGTTTTTCATGGTATCGACCACGTTTAATCGCCATACCGAAGTGAAAATTAAACTCCCAGAAGCAAACGGAGCTGAGGCTGAAAATCATCCGGAAGGCGTTACCGTTACCATCGATGCTAAAGGTGTTTATTACGTCATGGGCAATAATGAACCTAGCCGGAAACTGCCCGATCAGAATCGGGAAACTTTGGAACGCGAATTATCGAAATATGTTGCCGGATCAAAAGACCATCCTTTCATCATCAGCGCCGACGCAAAAACACCACACCAATCGGTAATGACAGTGCTCGATGTCGCCGGTCAAGAAGGCTTCAACCATATTACTTTCGCTACGCAAGAGCCGGAAACGGAAGAATGAAACGTACGTTGGCGCGTTGGGCGCTCGACATCTGGTATAAGGATGCCTTTCTCGGCATTTTACTGTTACCGCTGGCTTATATTTTTTCCGACATTGTCAGGCTCAGGCGGTTTATATATAGGCACGGCATGAAAAAATCGCATACTATGCCAGTTCCCGTGATCGTGGTCGGCAATATCACGGTGGGTGGAACCGGAAAAACGCCGCTTGTTATCTGGTTAGCGAATCTGCTTAAACATGCAGGCTACAAGCCCGGTATTATCAGCCGGGGTTTCGGCGGACAATCCGGGACATGGCCGCTTGTTGTGAATGAAAGTAGCGATGTTTTGCAAGTCGGCGATGAATCTTTAATGATGGCAAGGCAAACGCTGTTGCCTGTCATTGTCGGCCCTTCCCGTGTCGATTCCGCGAAAAAATTATTGGCCGAGTTCGCCTGTGATGTCTTGCTATCGGATGACGGACTCCAACACTACAAGTTGAATCGCGATATTGAGATTGCCGTGGTAGACGGTGAGCGCCGATTTGGTAACGGTTACTGCTTGCCTGCGGGACCGTTGCGAGAGCCGATAAACCGCCTAGGCAGTGTCGATTTTGTAGTAGTGAATGGCGAAAAATATGCCGATCATGAATTTGAAATGCAGCTTATCGGCGACATAGCCGTTAACATGAAAACCGGCGAGCAAAAAGCGCTGCAAAATTTTACAGGCATTGATTGTCATGCCTTAGCGGGAATCGGCAACCCAGAGCGGTTTTTTAAAATGCTACAATCGTATGGATTGGCTTGCACAACACACAGTTTTCCAGACCATTATTCTTTTGAACCTAACGATATTGAATTCGGCGACAATAAGCCTGTGCTGATGACTGAAAAGGATGCGGTAAAATGCAATCAATTTGCGAACCAGCAGCATTGGTTCGTACCCGTTAAGGCCGATGTTGAAGCGGTATTCGGACAAAAACTTTTAGACTTATTAATGAAGAAAAAACATGATAGATAAAAAACTACTCGATATTCTGGCTTGTCCGCTTTGCAAAAGCCGTTTGATTTACGATAAGGCCAATCAGGAGCTGATTTGCCGAGCAGACCGTTTGGCATTCCCGATTCAGGACGATATTCCCGTGATGCTGGAGGATGAAGCCCGTCAATTAACATTGGAAGAAACGGACGCGTTGTACAAATGACGCACAGATTTAAAGTCGTAATTCCGGCTCGCTACGCATCAACCCGTTTGCCCGGTAAGCCCTTGCTGGATATTGC
>JBGAWU010000376.1:0-2993 GCA_044227425.1 Methyloglobulus sp. | reverse complement strand
GTGGATGATCGTAGCAACTGTGCTGGTCATACTGATGGTTGTGCCGGGTTTGGCACTGTTTTACGGTGGTATGGTGCGCGCCAAAAACATGCTCTCCGTATTGATGCAAGTGTTTATTATTTTCTCAATGATGGCGATATTATGGGCATTATATGGGTACAGCATCGCTTTTACCGAAGGCAACGCGTTCTTCGGCGGATTCAGTAAAGTCTTTCTTAAAGGGATTACGCCGGATTCCATGGCGGCTACGTTCAGCAAAGGCGCTTATGTCCCTGAATTCATTTACGTGGCATTCCAACTGACCTTCGCCGCGATAACCCCGGCTTTGATCATCGGTGCTTTTGCTGAACGGGTTAAATTTTCAGCAGTTTTGTTGTTCATGTTTATCTGGTTTACTTTCTCCTATCTGCCGATTGCGCATATGGTCTGGTACTGGGCTGGTCCCGACGCTTATACCGACGCCAAAGCGGCGGAAGCCGCAGGTGCAACGGCAGGTTTCATTTTCCAAAAAGGCGCACTGGATTTTGCAGGCGGAACGGTCGTGCATATCAATGCCGGTATAGCAGGTTTGATCGGCTGTATAATGATTGGGAAACGAATCGGGTTCGGTAGGGAATCATTGGCGCCCCATAGTGTAACCATGACGATGATCGGCGCTTCTTTGCTTTGGGTCGGCTGGTTCGGTTTTAACGTTGGCTCCAACCTGGAAGCTAACGGCTTGGCTACCCTTGTATTTGTCAATACCTTACTCGCCAGCGCTGCGGCGACCTTATCCTGGACAAGTGCGGAATGGATCATCCGTGGAAAACCCAGCATGTTGGGTGGCGCATCGGGTGCAGTAGCCGGTTTGGTTGCAATTACTCCCGCTTGCGGATGGTCCGGACCGATGGGTTCGATTTTTCTCGGCTTAGTCGTCGGGGCAGCCTGTTTCTGGGGTGTAACGGTTTTAAAAGCAAAACTCGGTTATGACGACTCCTTGGACGCGTTCGGGGTTCACGGTATCGGTGGAATTATAGGTGCTATCGGCACGGGCATTGTCGCCTCGCCAAGCCTGGGCGGAACTGGCGTTTGGGATTATGTCGCGAACGGTGTTGGCGAATTCAGTATGTCAACGCAAGTGACCAGCCAACTTTGGGGAGTCGGCGTGTGTATCGTCTGGTCCGGAACCGTATCCTTTTTAGCTTATAAACTGGTGGATGTGCTAATCGGGCTTCGCGTTCCCGAAGAAGTCGAACGCGAAGGTTTGGATATTTGTGAACACGGGGAGACGGCTTACCACAATTAAATGATTTGGAGTTTTTAGCAAGCTGAAATTTAAAAACCGGGTTAGGGTATTGCTAACCCGGTTTTCGGCTTTTATAAACTCCCGTTTCGTATGACCGTTACGGTTAATTTATGCAATCTGCACCGAGCGTGAAGAGATACGAACAATAGAGTTATACACAAACCCATCCATGTAATCCATAGATTACGTTAAATTACGTTTTAACCTGCTGTATTTGGATCGAGTTTTTGCGAAAATGCAGGCCGTCGTCAAAAAGTAATATGGATGAAGTATTCTCAACTGGATGTTGCCTCGGATAGATCTCCTATACTAACCTGGCAGACGATCACTCAAGCCCCATTCGCGCAACACGATGGGGCTTTTTTTATGATCGCCACTGAGCGGTGCAACCAACGACGAAATCGAATTTGTGAGACTCTATATTTTAAAGTTAGGCTTTTGCCGCTCTTTTCCGTTCATGTTCCAACAGTAATTTCTTACGCAACCGTATTGATTTCGGCGTTACTTCCACCAACTCATCTTCCGCAATGAATTCAAGCGCCTGCTCCAAAGTCATTTTTTGAATAGGCACCAAAATAAGATTCTCATCGGTACCGGCAGCACGGATATTGGTCAATTGTTTAGCTTTTGTTGGATTTACGACCAAGTCATTGGATCTCGAATGAATGCCGACCAACATGCCTTCATAGACTTCATCGGCATGCACCAAGAACAATTCCCCCCGCTCTTGGAGTGCAAACAGGGCATAAGCCAAAGCTTTACCTTGCACCATGGAAACGAGTACGCCTCGTTTACGTATGCCCAATTCGCCTTTTTTCATCGGCCCGTAATGGTCGAAGACGTGGTACAACAGGCCGGAACCGGATGTAGAGGTCATAAATTCAGTTTGAAAACCGATTAATCCACGGGACGGCATCATGTATTCAAGGCGGATACGGCCTTTACCATCGGGCACCATGTTAAGGAGGTCGCCTTTACGTTCTCCGAGTTTTTCCATGATTGAACCTTGATGGGTTTCTTCCACTTCAATCGTCACCATTTCAAATGGCTCGCATTTTTCGCCGTCGATTTCCTTGATGATCACTTCAGGTCTGGATACACCCAGTTCAAAGCCCTCGCGGCGCATATTTTCTATCAGTACCGATAAATGCAACTCGCCCCGGCCTGAGACTTTAAATTTATCTGGATCCCCGGTATCTTCTACTTTTAAAGCAACATTATGTTGCAATTCTTTTTCCAGACGGTCCCGAATTTGCCTTGATGTCAGGAACTTACCGTCCTTGCCGGCAAAAGGCGAGTTATTGACTTGAAAGGTCATGGTAACGGTCGGCTCATCGACAGTGAGCGGAGGCATGATTTCGACAGCGTCGGGATGGCACAAAGTATCCGATATTTCGAGTTTTTCGATACCGGTAAAAGCAATAATGTCGCCGGCGCGCGCATCAGGTACTTCAACGCGCTCAAGCCCGTGGAAGCCAAAAAGTTGCAAAATACGTCCTTTACGTTCGACACCTTCACGACTGATGATGACCAAAGGCATATTCGGCTTAACCGTGCCGCGTTGGATACGCCCAATGCCGATTACCCCGACATAAGTATTGTAATCCAGGCTTGAAACCTGCATTTGGAAAGAACCATCAACATCGACCGGCGGCGGACTGACTTTTTCGACGATGGTTTCAAATAGCGGCGTCATGTCGCCGTCGGT
>JBGAWU010000375.1:0-3000 GCA_044227425.1 Methyloglobulus sp. | reverse complement strand
ATGAAACCTGAGTTCTTTGGCTGTCGCTTTCATAGTAACTTACCCCTTTACAAAGTATTAATTTAAAAGTGTAAACTTTGAAACATAACGCGTCAACACTATTTCTCAGGCAAAAAAAAGGAGGGCAGATGCCCTCCTCCTCATTACGATGTCCGTATCTTGCGGTATCGCTACCGTAAATACACTCCTTAAACTTTAGAAGCCGATACCTAAGTAACCGCCAGCTTGAAGACCGTTAACGTTAACGCTGCTGTCAAGTTTGTTGAATGCCCAAGTATAACGTGCATCAACACCAACATATAAATTACGCCAGATATTGTAATCCGCACCGGCACCAAAGTGCATGGCAGGCATTAAATGGGTAATGGTGTTAACTTGGCTTGGTGGCGACATAACGTTCAATGTAAAACCGGCTGGAATGATCCAAGGTCTCAACTTGCTGCCTTTGAAGAATTTGATCTTTGGTGCCGCGGTTAACCGCAATTGGCTTTGTGTTGCTGTTGCTGTTACATTTGGGTAACCCGGAATAGCATTTATAACATTACCTTTAAATGTACCAAATTCATTGTAATCAAACATCAACTCACCCAACACTTCAGTGTTGTGCATCAGGCCGAATAAATCGTCGTCGAGACTGAAGTCGAAACCGGCGCCGAAATACCAACCGTCTTTATCACTGCTTTCACAATTAATAAGGCCAGCACAAGTCAGATTAGATGTTGTCGCATGTGGACGCTGGTCGTTTCTAGCATAACCGCCACGGAAGAACACCATATTGTCTTTTGGATGTTCTGGTTGGTTTTTATGCTCCTGCATCCAGGCATCCAATTCTTGTACTTTTGCAGAATCGGCGCTGTTGCCTGAGGACGCACGCAAGCTCGCCATTTCGTCTTGCATGGCGCGCAATTGTGCTTCCAGAACGTCAACTTTGCTCGCCATTGCAGCGACTTCTGCATGGTGTTGAGCGCGAGTGCCCGCAACGGCTTGTTGAGAAATTGATGCACCGGCTACCGCTAAAGTTGCTGCGGCAATGCCCAGTGCTAAATTAGTTTTTTTCATCATCGTCCCCCTCTTTGAGGTTGTTATTTTACAAATATTTGCTTAAATACAACAAAACTTTCTTACGGTGTAAATACTAGCAGCAAATTCGCATCACTACAAGTTTTTAAGCATTTTTTTTTATATATTTTTATAATTTAAAAACAATATGTTAGAAAATATTGTTAAATATTTTGTTGCGTTGTTTGCATAAAGCAACAAAAATCACAAAAAAAACTACGCATAATTTTTCCGCTTTTTTTATGTTAATCTACCGCACCTGCAATTTAAGTGCCGGCGCCAACGCATCCTCATGTTTCCTTAATCTACCCTAAAGGCATGAGCGCCTTTGCTGAAACGCGTCTCCGTCCTGTTTTGCATGGCACGAAAACAAAAAAATCCGTCTTTCAACAATTTCAACACCCTAGAGATTAATTGAAAAAAATCTTATCGGCAAGACCCATTCTTTCAGGACTCGCTTTTTTACATGTTTAACACGACTGACATCATCTTGATAGGCGGCGGCGTCATTGGTTTATTAACCGCACGAGAATTTAATAAAGCCGGGGCTTCCGTTACCGTTATCGATAAAAGCGCGTTGGGGAAAGAATCATCATGGGCGGGCGGCGGTATCCTTCTGCCGCTTTATCCCTGGCGGCAAAACCACGCCATTACCCATCTGGTGATAAAAAGCCTGGCCCAGTATCCTGCGTTAGCATCTGAATTAACCGAGACTACCGGCATCAGCCCGGAATGGAATCCCTGCGGCTTGTTAATCACCCAAAACCCCGACAGCTTGGACGCCATCGCGTGGTGCAACCGCAATCATATAGTGTTTAAAGAAGCCGATAAATCGATGCTGGACGGTTTCGGCACGCTCCCGAATAATCCTTTGTGGCTGCCGGAGATTGCTCAAATCCGCAACCCAAGGCTGATCAAATCGCTGAAACAGGACTTGTTGCAGCGCGGCGTCCAGTTAATTGAACATTGCGAAGTCGCCGACGTACATCTGCACCATGGCCGGATTGTTTCTATTGCGACCAATAAAGGCAACCTGGCCGTCAATCAGCTGGTTATTTCAGCTGGCGCATGGACGCCCGGACTGGTGCAACAGTTTTTCCCCATGCTCCGGCAACCGTCTCCGGCAATCTCGCCGGTAAAGGGGCAAATGCTGCTCTTCGCTGCGAAACCCGGCACTTTACGTTCGATTGTGCTGGAAGGCGACCAATACCTGATACCGCGTTTAGACGGGCATATCCTCGCAGGCAGCACTGTCGAAGCCAACACCTTTGAGAAAACAATCACGGCGGACGCCAAAGACCAAATCAGCCAATTCGCCTACACGCTTTTTCCTGCGCTAAAAAATTTCCCGTTGGTCAACCATTGGTCGGGCATCAGGCCGGGAACGCACAACGGCGTTCCTTATATCGATAAACATCCGGAAATCAGCAACCTAAGCATCAATGCCGGTCATTTCCGGAATGGCTTGGCAATGGCACCCGCATCCGCCCAATTGATGGTTGATTTGATCCTCAACCGCCCCACATCTGTCGATCCTGAACCGTACCGATTGGACAGGGTGGGTTAAACTTTCTATTTTGCACATCCGGCTTAGTATTCCATGAATATTTACCCTTTATTACGCCCGCTGTTATTTTCCCTGGATGCCGAAACAGCGCACGAAATCACCTTAAAATCGTTACAAGCCGTGCATTCGGCTGGATTGGACAAACTACTCTTCCCTGCCCCAAACGAATGTCCGGTGCATGCGATGGGAATGACGTTTAAAAACCCGGTCGGACTGGCGGCAGGTTTAGATAAAAACGGCGATTATATCGGCGCCTTAGCCGGTTTGGGATTCGGTTTTATCGAAATAGGCACGGTAACGCCAAGGCCGCAACCGGGAAATCCAAAACCGCGTCTGTTCAGGTTACCGGAGCATCACGCCATTATTAACCGTAT
>JBGAWU010000374.1:0-3002 GCA_044227425.1 Methyloglobulus sp. | reverse complement strand
TGCAAAGAGTGTTTGGGCGATGTTTTTGATACAAGCAGCCGGTTTTATCGTTACCCTTTTACCAGTTGTTCTTACTGCGGCCCCCGGCATAGCATTATGTTCAGCCAGCCTTACGACCGCGAACGTACCGTTATGGCAACGTTTGAACGCTGTCTCGAATGCGATTAAGATTACCATTCAATCGATAACCGTCGCTTCCATTCCCAAACGATTGCGTGTCCAAACTGCGGACCTCAGTTAAGTTTCCTGGATATGGCAGGGCAGGTTTTAAGTGGAGGTTCTGCCGCATTAACCGAGGCCGTTGAACAACTTAAAGCCGGAAACATTATCGCCATAAAAGGCATCGGTGGCTTTCAATTAATGGTTGATGCGGCAAATCAAGCAGCCGTCGAACGGTTAAGGCAACGAAAGCACCGGCTTTACAAACCTTTTGTCTTGATGGTGGTCGATCTTATGGCGGCACAGAACCTTTGTTTTATAAACAAAGACGAACAAGCTGCGCTCCAATCGCCGAGTGCACCGATTGTGTTGTTAAAGCGGCGCGGCAACAGCGCTATAAATACCATTTGTCATGCCGTTGCCCCGGATAGTAATTTATTGGGCATAATGCTGCCTTATTCGCCTTTGCATCACTTGCTTTTGCACGACTTCGGTACGCCGTTAGTGGCAACCAGCGGTAACCGCCAAGATGAACCGATTTGCATCGCCAACCAGCAAGCACTACAAAGGCTTGATGGTATAACCGACTTTTATTTGGTGCACAACCGGCCTATTTTAAGGCCGCTCGATGATTCGATTGTCCGGTTAATCAATGGAAGAATAACTGTTCTCCGCCGGGCGCGCGGCTATTCATCGCTTCCCATACCAAGCAATAACGCCCGCCCTGATAGGATTGCAACCGGTGGGCAATTAAAAAATACCGTTGCTATCAGCTGCAACAATCATGTCATCCTCAGCCAGCATTTGGGAGATTTGGACTCCGAGCTTTCACAGCAACAATTCAAGACCACCCTCATGGATTTGCAGCAGTTTTATGCGATTAAGCCATATCGCATCATGCACGATTGCCATAAAGCTTATGTCAGCAGCCAATTTGCAGAGAATCTACCTGGAAATAAGCAGCCCGTGCAACATCACTATGCACATGCGTTGTCGTGCATGGCCGAACACGGACTTGAGCCGCCGGTATTAGGCATCGTTTGGGACGGTTCCGGGCTGGGCGACGACAATACGCTTTGGGGCGGCGAATTTTTATTGCTTAATAAAGAAGGTTTTGAAAGGTATGCGCACCTTCGCCCATTTTCATTACCCGGCGGCACAAAAGCCATTCAGGAACCCAGACGATCCGCTTTGGGTCTGCTTTACGAAATTTTTGGGGAAGAAGCATTCGAACGGGTTGATATAACCTTTACATTAGAAGAATTGAAGTTGTTGAAAGTTGCGCTCAATAAACAGATCAACTGTCCACGGACGAGCAGTGCCGGGCGTTTATTCGATGCCGTGGCAAGTTTATTAAATTTAAGCCAAATCAACCGCTATGAAGGTCAGGCCGCCATGTTACTGGAAGATCTGGCTTCATCTGTCGCGACGGATGAAAGTTTTCCGTTTAAACTTAAACATGGCGCGTCCGTTGTGATTGATTGGCATATGACATTTGAACACCTGATTGAAAACCTTAAACAAATCGATCCGGCACTAATTGCGGCTAAATTCCATAATACATTGGTTAATATGATGTTGTCGGTCGCCAAACTTGCCGGACAAGAAACTATCGTATTGAGCGGCGGTTGTTTCCAAAATGCGTTATTGACCGAAAAAGCCGCTAACAAACTAAAAGCCGAGGGGTTTAACGTATACTGCCATGAAAAGATTCCACCCAACGACGGCGGACTGGCGTTAGGCCAGATATTTGCTGCAAACTATCTAGGACAATAACCATGTGCTTGGCGATTCCCGGACAAATTATTGCTATCTCGGAAGATAGCGATCCTCTGGCGCGTAGAGGGCGAATTAATTTCTCAGGCATTCGTAAAGAAATCAGTCTGGCGTATGTGCCTGAAGCCAAACTCAACGACTATGTCATTGTTCATGCCGGATTTGCACTTTCCGTGCTTGATGAAGACGAAGCGCTTGCCAGCCTGCAAGCATTTGATGATTTATCGATGTTTGAAAACCGGCAATGAAATATCTTGATGAGTACCGCGCGCCGGACGCTGTTAAAAAACTAAGCGATGCAATAAAGGCAATTACTAGCCAATCCTGGCAAATCATGGAAGTCTGCGGCGGGCAGACCCATAGCATCATCAAACACGGTATCGACCAACTGTTGCCTGACGGAATCAACCTGGTTCACGGTCCCGGTTGTCCGGTTTGCGTTACCCCCTTGGCTTATATCGATAAGGCGCTGGCAATCGCCGCGCAAGCGGAGGTCATTTTCTGCTCATTCGGGGACATGCTTCGTGTTCCCGGTTCGCATCGGGATTTACTGGGATTAAAAGCACAGGGAGCGGATATCCGTACCGTCTATTCGCCGATGGATGCACTTAATTTGGCGCAGCAAAATCCAAGTAAACAGGTCGTATTTTTCGGCGTTGGTTTTGAAACGACAGCCCCGGCGACAGCCTTGGCGGCTTATCAAGCCAAACAGATGAACTTAAAAAATTTTTCTTTGCTGAGTTGCCATGTGCGGGTACCTCCGGTTATGGAAGCGCTGCTCGCGTCGCCCAACCATCAGGTGCAGGGATTCCTTGGTGCAGGGCATGTTTGTTCCATCATGGGTTATCGCGAATATTTACCGATCTGCCAGCAATATCGGATACCGATCGTCATCACCGGATTTGAACCAGTCGATATATTACAAGGCATATACCGTTGCATTAAACAACTGGAAGAAAACCGTTGTGGGGTCGAAAACCAATACAGTCGCATTGTCAAAGAAGAGGGTAACCCGACCGCCCAACAGTTGATGAAGAATGTTTTCAGGGTTGTCGATAGAAATTGGC
>JBGAWU010000373.1:0-3004 GCA_044227425.1 Methyloglobulus sp. | reverse complement strand
CAAAGAAGAGCAAATCAAAGGTCGCGTGACCCAAATCCGCGCCCAAATCGACGAAGCGACTTCCGATTACGACAAAGAAAAATTGCAAGAGCGCTTGGCTAAATTGGCAGGCGGCGTTGCAGTTATCAAAGTGGGTGCCGCGACCGAAATCGAAATGAAAGAAAAGAAAGCCCGTGTTGAAGATGCGTTGCACTCAACCCGCGCAGCCGTAGAAGAAGGTGTGGTTGCTGGCGGCGGTACTGCGTTGGTGCGTGCCTTGGCGTCAATCAAAGATTTGCAAGGTGCAAACCATGACCAAACCGTCGGTGTCAATATCCTGCGCCGCGCGATGGAAGAGCCGTTACGTCAAATTGTAGCGAACGCTGGCGATGAGCCTTCCGTTGTTTTCAATGAAGTGCAAAAAGGCACGGGTAACTTCGGCTATAACGCCGCGACCGGCGAATATGGCGATATGATCCAAATGGGTATCTTGGATCCTGCGAAAGTGACCCGTACCGCGTTGCAAAACGCCGCTTCTGTTGCTGGTTTGATGCTGACGACCGAAGTGATGGTTGCCGAAGCCCCAAGCGAAGATAAACACAGCCATGGCGCTCCGGATATGGGTGGCATGGGTGGCATGGGCGGCATGATGTAAGCCCCCTGCTTTTACCGAAAGCGTTGTTGTAAAAATGGAAAACCCCGGCTGTTGCAAAGCAGTCGGGGTTTTTTATGCAGCTATGCCAGGTTGCACGTTAGCGCAACCTGGGCAATGTTGGTAATCAAATCAAACTAGGGCTAAATGGTTGTTTTTTTTAGCCTGTTGAAAAACTATTCCGCTTGTAAATACGGGGTTAATAATGGGTTCAAAATACTCATTTACACCCAGTAAACTGTAATTTCCCTTGTCTTTACCTCACTCACGACGCTAAACAACAGCCTGTGAAAGCTGGGTAAGTATCGCACGCGGAGACACAGTAAGAAAGATTTTCACCCAAAAAACAGCGCTAAAGATAAAATAAGCGTTGGTTTATTGAAATCTTAAAGCTGGATTTATGAAATATTTCGGTTTCGTCCTTTATTTTTGCTTGATTCTTAGCGGTTTCGCTTCCGAGAAAACAACGATTCGGATCGGTGTCCAAGCTTCCGGTACGTTGGCGTGGGAGTTGGCTGTCTTGCAGGATCAAGGTTTCCCTAACAGCGCCGATTTTCAAATCGAATCCCTGCCCGTTGCAAATGCCGAAGCCGGAAAGATTGCTTTGCAGTCGGGGGCGGTGGATATGATCGTTTCCGACTGGATTTGGGTGTCGAGAATGCGTTCTGAAGGCCGCGATTTTACTTTTTATCCTTATTCAACGGTTTCAGGGGCATTAATAGTGCCGGAGAAAAGCCCGATCCAATCGCTCAAAGACCTCAAAGGTAAGCGCTTAGGTATTGCCGGCGGAGAATTGGATAAGAATTGGTTATTGCTCCAAGCGTTAGGTCAAAAAGAAGCTATCGATTTAAATGCCGGTGTGGAGAAAGTTTTTGGTGCACCACCGTTGATTAGTGAGCAACTTAAACTTGGACGTATCGATGCGGCGCTGAATTATTGGCATTTCGGCGCTAAATTGGAAGCACAAGGCTATCGCCAATTGATTGACGGCAAAGAAATCCTGAAAAGCTTAGGGATACAGGAAAGCGTCCCTGTATTGGGCTATGTCTTCAAACAAAGGTGGGCCGATAACCGGAAAGCTGGCCTGGTCAATTTTTTTGAGGCCGGTAAAAAGGCTAAACAATTGCTGTGTTTGTCGGAATCCGAATGGAAAAAAATCATCCCGCTAACCCAGACGGATGATCCGCGGGTGCAAGCGAAGTTGCGGCAGCGTTATTGTGAAGGCGAGGTGCATCAGTTGGATGCTTCGGAAAAGCAAGCCACGGAACGCATTTTCGACTTACTGAAAAAAGTGAGTGGCAATCAATTGACGGGTAAATCCGAACATTTACAGCCGGGTACTTTTTGGCAGTAAAACTGATTAACGTGTCGATGCAAAAATGGAATTTTCTGCCGGTTTTATCTTTGCTTACCTTATTGGGTATTTGGCAGGTAGCGGCTACCCTTGTCAACAATACGGTACTGCCTTTA
The DNA here is from genome assembly GCA_044227425.1 of Methyloglobulus sp. Lineage (GTDB taxonomy): Bacteria > Pseudomonadota > Gammaproteobacteria > Methylococcales > Methylomonadaceae > Methyloglobulus. The sequence continues at coordinate 903 of JBGAWU010000373.1, read as the reverse complement.
CCTTCGGTAGTCGCCAATGTGTTTTGGGAGGGTTGCCGAAGTGGGCAAATCCCATATCATTTGGGCGTTACTTTGCTCAGGTTGGTCGTTAGTTTCAGTATTGCGATGGTGCTGGGCTGCGCTCTCGGACTATTGCTTGGACGAAACAGGGAACTTGATGCATTTTTCGATAACTGGCTGATTATTTTTTTGAATATTCCGGCGTTAGTAACCATCATTTTGTGTTATGTCTGGTTTGGCTTGACTGAAATGTCGGCGATTTTAGCAGTTGTCATCAATAAGTTGCCGAACGTAATCGTTACTGTCCGTGAAGGAGCGCGCGCCCTGGATCAAGATTTACTGGAGATGGCGCGTTGTTACCGTTTCGGGAAACGCAAAACCTTACTGCATGTTGTCTGGCCGCAATTATTTCCTTATATCATGGGGGCAACCCGGTCAGGTTTGGCGTTGGTTTGGAAAATTATTTTGGTCGTCGAGTTATTGGGACGTAGCAACGGTATGGGTTATCAGTTGCATTTGTTTTTTCAACTGTTTGATGTAGCTAGTATTTTGGCCTATACCTTCGCGTTCGTGGCTATTATCCAGCTATTGGAATGGTTTGTGTTAAAACCGTTGGATAACCGTTCACACCATTGGCGACGATAACGTGGTCCCTATTCATTCGATGCTTGCTATCGACATCAAAAGCAAGCAGTATCCGGAAAGAGGCAAAGCCGGGCATCATTTAGCAATCGCCGATTTCAAACTTGAAGTTAATTCGAATGAATTTGTTTGTTTGGTTGGCCCGTCGGGTTGCGGCAAAACTACTTTATTAAATATTATTGCTGGCCTGGACCGAAACTACGATGGACGGGTCGATTTAGGACAGGCGCATTTCCAACCTAAAATCGGTTATGTTTTTCA
>JBGAWU010000372.1:0-3019 GCA_044227425.1 Methyloglobulus sp. | reverse complement strand
TAATACAGATTATCATGGTGACGATTAAATCTGAACTTTGTTTTTTAGGCATAGATCAGAGGGTCTGGCTGACTATTGAACTTTGTCGGCCGATGATTTGCATGACTTCTCCCCAATGGGTATGAGGGAACGACCCAATGGTATCGAAAGGATGCCGAAAACGATGGTTTGCCCGCTTCAGCGGGGTCGGAAACAGCCGGCTAATCATTTTGACAAACGAACACGAGTCGCCACTTAATTTTAAGGTAAATGTCGTTAATGGAACGGTGAGAAATGTTGTCAGTTTGTGTAGGGCGGTAAAATGGAGGCAAAACAAAGCACTCATTGCCTAGGTTTTGCCTCGCTGATTTCCGAACGTTTACAGAACTGATTGGGTTCGGGATGTTTTCTTTGTCGACAATACCTATTGCACAAATAGGTTGTAAGTAACATCAAGATTGAAATCAAACTGAGTGAAACGACCCTTAAAATTGAGCGTATGATGACCCTTAGACAAGGGTTTGAGCATCACGTAAATACCATCGTCCACGCCGTTATATTGGCCTTTGGTAATATTTGTTTCCCCAAGAGCTTGATAAAGATTATTATCGGGTAATAATGATGTATAAACCGTAGATTGAACCCGAAATTTATTCTTCAAATTACCTTCAATCAGTTTGCCGTCAACACTCACTTCCAGATTTTCGGTTTGATCAATCATATCCGCCACTGCAGTTCTAATTTGGTTTATGTAAGGGCCTGCTCCCATACACTGATTTGGAACTGCCGCGGCTTCACCGTCAAGGCAAGCAGTGTTTACTATAGGAAAATATAGAGAGACTCCGCTCGGGACGTTGCAAGCCCGTACCGCGTGGGAGTTATCACATACTTGTCCTGGGGGTGTAGGAAATGCACAGAATTTACCGCCAAGAAACCACACCGGCCCGGAATTACCTTCGGAACATGAGGATGCCGTATCAAACAAAGGATGATTATCTACCGGCATTGAATCTGCCCATTGACGCCAAGCCGCCGACCAATCGGCTAATGTCCTATTCGCTACCACAGAGTTTGCTGGATAAACTTTCGGCTGATCTGCAAATACTGTTGTAGACAAAGTTGATACGATTATGATAAAAGCAAAATTTTTCATATAAACCACCATTTTATTATTGTATTTAAGGTTGCGGGACTACGAGGTTATATACTGATTCTTGTTGATCTTTTTTAAATCCTTTCTCCTTTTGGTATAAAATCAGGTTAATCTATTTTTTATGCATCCAAGATAAGTCGCTAAGGAAATTTTTTAATATAAAAACTTTATTTTTAGCTCAATAAATTAACTTCACTTATGCTGAAGGAAATATAACTGAGAAAAGTTCACTGATAATTCACGGATTTGAATAAACGGTAAAAATATCGACAACTATTTTTTCGAAGCAGCCCGAAAAAGGGCGTTTACGTATGCTTAATTGAGTCCGTGAAATAATCAGGCAAACATAATTTCGTGTGGTTGTTCTATACGAAAATTTTGTGTCGTCTCGCGGCTGTGTCCTTTCAAGCAAGGTATCAGATCGGTATTATTGATCCGACCCTTGGAAGTTGATGAATCAACGGTATTCCGGCTGCGGGCAAAGTTTTACTCCCTTCTAATATCTGCTATATTCACACTCCCGGGTCAAAAACCATTCATGACCTGACCGCCAGATCTCATAGAACCGCCTCAGTATGAAGCTGGCAATTTAAATCAATGAGGTGAGTTTCGGAGAATACGCGTGGATAAATTAACAGCACTTTCCTTAAGTATCGGTGGATTGGCGGGTGTCGCAACATTTCTAGCGGTTGGTCCCGCTAGTGGCTTCTTTTTTATATGGGCGGCAACTGTTCCCTGGGCAGTATTTTTTCTACTCGGCGCCGACAAGTCCGCCATCTGTAAAAATATCACCTGCAGTATTTTCGGGGTTGTCATGGCTTGGGCGACAGCGCTTATGCTCACCGAAATCTCACCCACAACCATGCTTGGCTTCCCTGTAATGGCAGCATTTACCGTGGCCGTTTCGGTCGTGGTTTTGTGCCTTGCCGCAAACCTTCCCCAATTAGCCACCATCCCTTGTAGTGTTGTCGGCTATTCGCTGGTTTTCGCTTATTTACTGCAAACGCCCGACAAATTGAACAAAGATGTCCTTTTGGGCCTGTCTATCAGTAATCCTTTGCTGGTCATCTCAATTTCCATCGTCTTTGGCACCTATTTAGGTGTCTGGTCTGCACAACTTGCCGCCAAACTGGAAAATTGCGCCTGCAAAAAATAAGCTGAAAAAAACTGAACCGTTCTTGCCAAGGTAAAACTGATGCCTTTCGGCTTACCTTGGCCTAGCGTTGAACCTGCCGCCATCGGTAATAGGTGTTACCGTCGTCGCACTCCCACGCCAGTTCCTGATTTCCGGTTGCATTCTTCTTTAATTCGCAATGATGTTGTTGCTTGAATTCATTCCAATTATCTTCATGATCGTTAATGTCAGAATATAAATCGAATAATTTTAAAACAGCCACAATAAAAACCAGATAAAGCAAAAAATCGACAGGCTTTTTAGTAAGGCGCGCGATTTTGTTTATTATTTCTTTCGTTGCCATAACCACCCCCTTTTTGACTACTATACGCCAAATAGTTTCTCAAACAAGCACTATCAACACTAAAGAAAACCCCGTAATTTGATTGTATTTCAATTAGATAAAATCAGTTAATTTATCTTCTCCATGTGGCCTGCCTTTAATAAGGCCGATGTTTGCGAATCAATATTGACATATCAATGGCATACTGATACTTTCGTGGTTAGCACTCTTAATCTACGAGTGCTAATGGAATAAGGTGGACTACATGGCGCGCAATCAGCTCTTAAACGAACGATCATTACAATTACTTAAAACCTTAGTAGAACGCTATATTTGCGACGGACAACCCGTAGGCTCCCGTATCCTGTCCAAAGGTTCGGAACTCAACCTAAGCCCCGCCACCATACGGAATGTCATGGCGGATCTCGAA
>JBGAWU010000371.1:0-3034 GCA_044227425.1 Methyloglobulus sp. | reverse complement strand
GTCGTTATCGTCGTCGGTATCGTCGTTATCGAGCAAATCGGGAATTCCATCGTGATCGTCGTCCGTATCCTTGGCATCCGAAATGCCGTCGTTATCGTCATCGGTATCGATTGCGTCCTTCAGTCCATCGTTATCGGCGTCGTCATCCTTTTTATCGACGCTATCTGGCACTCCGTCGTTATCGTCATCGTTATCGAATTTATCCACAATGCCGTCGTTATCATCATTAAAATCCGATTTATCTAGGATCCCGTCGTTGTCGTCATCCATATCGGAAGCATTCAGAATGCCGTCGTTATCGCTATCCTTATCGATGTTGTTACTTGCCGCATAGGCCTGACTGCTGATTCCTGGCAACCATGAAACGGACGGCATTAAAACAGGTGCAATTGAAAGTGCAAGGGCGGCGGCGAGTGGTAATAATTTTGGATGGTTCATCGTTTTATCCTCATAAATTGCTTTGCCAAAAGGCGTTCTATGTACAGGCTAAAGTTGTAATACGGTTGTTTTATTTAATTTTGCACAACTAGGTTTCAACTGCATTTCTTAAGCCCTTTCATTCCATTTTTGTTACATCGATGAAACAACCGGTTTTATTTCATCCATTCTTACAACTTAATAAAGTAACCGCCGATCATTCGATTACCCATCTTATTCAGGTTACAGTCCTGTTGCCCGTAAATGCTTATTTCATGCTTGAAGGTTCATTCGATAAAAAAAATATTTTCATCCTGTTCACGTATTAATTTTCAATATGCTTTCCTCAATCGATTTGCCACGACAGATTAGTATTTGCCAAGCTTTCTTATTTAAGCTGAAGGATGATTTTGACGACATCCAGTTAGATGCAATCATCCATAGATGGACACGGCCCTATTGAATTGAATAACAGGTTCGTTATTCAGGCGCTTATGACTTGACAGAAAAATTATAAATCCTATCTTTAAGCATTATAAATTCACTTTTTATAAAAAAATAAGTGGGGCGTTTTGTTTTTCAAAATAGATTTACAATATTAAACATTCAAAACTTCCCTTAAATTGTACAAGCTGAATTTAATGGTCTCATTTTCCCTGCCGCCAACTTAATTTTTGTCCTTTAATCCTATGGAAAACATAGATCTAATAAAAAATAATGATTTATTTAAAGACTTGGAGGAAAACGAATTAATACTCCTTGCCGGTTTGGTGAAACCAAAAAAAATAATAAAAGACACTTTTATCATCAAGGAAGGGGAACATACGACCGAAATGTATCTTATTAAGAAAGGTAAGGTTGCTGTCATACTGAGCAACCCTAAAGGTAAAGAGATGGTTCTTTCGACGTTACAGCAAGGCGATATTTTTGGCGAGTTATCTTTATTGGATAATAAACCGCGTTCCGCAAATGTCATTGCCCAAGAAAATTGCGAATTGCTTGTCTTGCATCAAACAGATTTTTTTGAGGTTCTCCAACATAATCCCAAAGTCGCCGTTCAAGTCATCCAATATCTTTGCCAACGGATACGTTTCACCAATGTTATTGCCCAAAGCCTGGGGCTTATGGATGTTTACGAACGGTTAAGGCAATTCCTGTATAACCAGTCCACGCCGATAGAAGGAGAAAAACTGGTTATTAAAACACCTTTAACCCACAATGAAATTGCACTACAAATCTGCTCCGGCAGGGAAATGGTGACCCGAATTCTAAGTGAACTTTCCGCCGGCCAATACTTGACCATTCAAAACAAACAAATCACCATCAATAAAAAACTGCCTTTTGCCCGGTAAGCAAGGAACGGCTTGATTTTTTGTTTCTCCGAAAACAACAGCGATTCGGAAACAACATTGAACTTCTCTCACTTTTTGTCGAGATCGAAATAACCTGGCCAATCGTCCAACGGCTTTACTTTACCGGCCAATTTGGCCAGATAATAATTCGACGGCCCATCGGTGCCAAATTTAGCCTGCAATAAATTGAAGCTTGCCACGGCCGCTTCCCATCGGCCTTGACGGACTGCTCCCAATCCTTTGGCGAATTGCGCATATAGTTTAAGTTTTGTTTTATCAATCTCTGAATGCATACCCGCAATTTCTATCAGATCAACCGGACGGTTTTTCCCGCTCAACAGGAAACTACCCAACGGGCGATAAATCACATTGGATAAATCCTGCGTAATCGATGACGAAGCCAGAATCCGGGTCCCCAAAAACTTGTTTGCGGTTTCGATACGGGACGCGGTGTTGATGGCATCACCGATGGGGTTTTCATCGAGTTTATCGCCGACCCGTTTTCCCAAGGCAAACTCACCGGCATGCAACCCGAAACGCGTGATAAATTGAACGGCACCGGACGACTGATTGAAACGGTCAATCGCCTGCCGCATCTGTAGGGTTGCCTCACACGCAGCCCGCGGTTGATTGGCGACCGACGCATCCGCCCAGATTGCGATCATCCCGTCACCCGCGATATTGGCTATTTTTCCGCCATGTTCGCTAACGGCGGTACCGAGTAGATAAAAATATTCCCTAAGTAAATCAAATAAAATATTTGGCGGCGTCTTTTGCGCTATTTGGGTAAATCCGTCGATATCGGTGGCAAGGCATACGCCCGATACTTGTTCTGTACGGCCTTCTCCCGATACCGAGCAAGAACCCGCGCCTTCATTTTGCAAACGATTGAAAAATTGGTTGATAAGCCTGTTATTTTCCGCCGTTATCGACTCGATTTTCGCTTTAAGTTGCAGCTCAACCTTCACCTGATCCAATCGTGCCCAATACATAGAAATAAACCATGACAAAGGCAATTGAATTAACAAAGGGATGGCTATCGGCAACCAAATACCGCTACGCTTAAACAACCAGGCCGCCAAAGCTAAATAGCCAGTACCCAAAATTGCGCTTATTAAAAGCCCGTAAACGCCGGGAAAAACAATTAATGTCAGCCCCGTAAATAAGCCGAAAAGACTCATCAGCAATGCGGGCGGAAACGGAGACGAAACCATACGTCCTTCCAATAAATTGGCGAAATGGGTCGCCATGATTTCTACACACAC
>JBGAWU010000370.1:0-3072 GCA_044227425.1 Methyloglobulus sp. | reverse complement strand
TATGCAAAAATCAGCGCTGCCAATATGGCTGTCCAGGGGATGAACCCGGTGGTTTCATCTGAAGTTAACAACCTTAAGGGGCAACTTATCGGCTTGGTCAGCGGTTCCATTGAAAGCAAGTTAAGGTCATTGGAAGAAAGTATTAAAACCGGCACCATGACAAGCTCATTAAGCACGATTGAAGATTTGAAGAAGGATGTCAAAGCCTTGCGTTCTTATTCAACGTCGGCTTCCCCTAATAAAGAAGAAACTTCTGTCTCGAATCAAAAAATTGCCGAGGAAGTGACGCATCTAAAAGGACTTATTTACATGAGCTTGGCTTCTTGTGGTCTCATGTTCGTCGCTGCGGCTGGCGTCTGGTTTAAAATGCGTAAGTATTTGCCGTATAAAGAAATAAAAAGTATTTTAGGAAAACGCTAAACTGCTGGTCATTCTTTTAGTGTGATCCGGTCGAGATTAACCGACCCATAATCTCAATTCTGCATATCCAAATTAACAGAGATAAAAAAACCGCCGTTATACCAGGATAAGGCGGTTCTTCAAAAGCAGAATAAAGCTTGTTTGCTTTATTTGGTTTCGAGGTATTTCCACAAAGCGTCAAGGGCTTGGTCTTTACCATAGCCAGCTTTGGTTACGGCTGCATTTTTCATAATCTCGTCGATCGCTTTTGGCATGCCGCCGCGTCCGTTGGTCAGTACTTCTTCAAAACTTGCTCTGGTCAAAGTGCCTGCTTTGATGTTTGCAGTCAATTGTGGGTTAGACGAAATGTCATGGCAAGTGCCGCAACCACGGCCAAATGCGCGGTCATAAATCTTTTTGCCGATTTCAGTTTGTTCATCAGCGAAAGCTGCGCTGCTCAATGCGATTAAAGCCACACCTGCGATTGCTACTATTGTTGTTTTCATGTTGACCTCTCTTGGTGGTTAAAAAAGAACCCAGGTGATTAAACCTTAGGGTTCGATTAATTGTTATAAATTAGCCGTGCAAGGATAAGAAATAAAGGACGATAATTCAAATGTTTTATTTCAAAACCCGATTATATTTTTTAGCGGTGTCATTGTGCGTTATGAATAATGAACGCGGACTGAATTGTTTTCCGTACACATTAGCCGCATTATTTAATATCAGAAAAATAATTTCATTATGACGACAAAATTTTTAAGCCTAATGCCGACGTTTTCGTTTCTAATGGCTATGAAAATTGATATTGTTTATTCGTGTATCCCGAACCATTTAAGTTTGTCATGTAACGTTACGACATGGCCGATAATGATAATGGTCGGCGCTTGGATCGGTTGATGGTTAATTAAATCAGGTAAAGTTTCTAACGTGCCCGTCACTATTTTCTGATTGTTGGTCGTACCTTGCTGTATCAAGGCAATCGGTAAATTTTGTGGGCTTCCATGGGCAATTAAGGAATGACAGATTCGATCAAGGCCGACCAATCCCATATAAATCACTACGGTCTGGTTAGGCAAGGCCAGTTGCGTCCAGTTAAGGTTGACGGAGTTGTTTTTCAGATGTCCGGTTACAAAAATACATGATTGCGCATAATCGCGGTGGGTTAAGGGAATCCCTGCGTAACTGGCGCAGCCGGAAGCCGCGGTTATTCCGGGGACGACTTGAAAATTAACGCCTTGTTCCATCAAGGTTTCGATTTCCTCGCCACCGCGCCCGAAAATGAACGGGTCGCCGCCTTTCAGCCGCGCGACCCGTTTTCCGGATTTTGCCAAATCGGCTAGCAGTTGGTTAATTGAAATCTGCGGCAACGTATGGTTTTGCCGTTGTTTGCCGACATAAATTTTTTCTGAGTCGCGCCGGGCAAGGTCGATAATTTCGGGGGAAACCAAGCGGTCATAAACCACTACATCCGCTTGCTGAAGCAGGCGTAAGGCCCGAAATGTCAATAAATCCGCGGCTCCAGGCCCTGCGCCAATTAGATAGACTTCGCCTATTTTTTTAGTGTTGTTGTAATGGACGAGCTTTTGTTCAAGCAGGCATTCGGCTTGTTTGTCATTCCCGGAAAAAACGTGTTCGGCAATGCCGCCCTGTAAGACGTTTTCCCAAAACAACCGCCGGTGCGATGGGCTAGCAATACGGCTTTTGACGGTCTCCCTGAATTTTTCAGCCAGCTTAGCGAGTTTTCCATAGGCAGGCGGGATAACGGTTTCAATTTTGGCGCGCAAGAGCCTTGCCAATACGGGGGTGGAGCCGCCTGTGGATACCGCAATGACTATCGGCGACCGGTCGACGATGGCAGGGAAAATAAAGCTGCTTAACCCAGGGTTGTCGACGACGTTGACCGGAATGCCTTGTGCTGAAGCCGTTTGGGCGACCAGCGCATTGGTTTCATGATTGTCGGTGGCCGATACGATAAGCCTGAACCGCCGTAAATCGCCTGACGAAAAAGCGGTTTGTTTTATTTCGAGCGAATAGAGGGCTTGCATGGATGCGACCCGGTCATCGATTTCTTCAGCAATAACGGTAATGGCTGCTCCGGCTAGGGCCAACAGTTCGATTTTCCTGGAAGCAATTGCGCCGGCGCCGACGACCAGGCACCGTTGTCCCTGAAGGTTTAAAAATAGGGGGAAATAATCCACGTGAACTTAATTCTTCCGTTGAGGTGTGAATGTTATTATATCGTCCTATCGTAAGCTGAGGCAGAAATTAGGAATGACAGAAATAGCACTCACCGAATTTGCTCTGGAAGTAGATGCCAGCGGTTTGAATTGCCCTTTGCCTTTGTTGCGCTTGAAAAAAGCATTGATGGAAGTGGAAAGCGGCGAAATTGTAAAAATCATTGCGACTGATCCGGCGGCGCATTTGGATATTGGTGTATACGTCGATCAAACCGGGCATTGTTTACTTGAGTTGAAAAGGGTCGAGAATAAACAGGTCTTTTTTATTAGAAAAGGATGATAACGGCTATTTCTATTTTACAAAATGGTTGTTCGGACAAACCTCGTTCCTTAAACTGATAATCGGCCAATTTGATTCAATGGCATAGTTTTTTAATCGGTCGTCGGGATCAACGGCAACGGGATTATCCACTCGTTTCAGCAGCGGCAAGTC
>JBGAWU010000036.1:0-11391 GCA_044227425.1 Methyloglobulus sp. | reverse complement strand
TAAGTACAGCCTCAAGATTAAGACAGAAGTTGCCGACCTTACCAGAAACCGGGTTGGAATCCGTATCAATATCTCGGAAGGCCGGGTTTCCAAAATTAAAGAAATCAATATCGTCGGCAATAAAGTGTTCGATGACGCGACGTTGTTGAAAAAGCTGGAGTTGAATACGACCAATTTGCTGTCCTTTTACAGCAAGGACGACCAGTACTCTAAACAAAAGCTACAAGCGGATCTGGAAACGCTCCGTTCGTATTACCTCGATAGGGGTTATATCAATTTCAATATCGAATCCACCCAGGTTGCCATTACACCCGATAAGAAAGACATCTATGTCACGATCAATGTCAAGGAAGGCGACATTTACAAGCTCGATAAGGTGAAGTTGACTGGCAACTTGATCGTTAAGCCCGAGGAATTGATCAAACTCATGACCGTAGGTCCAGGCGAGATATTCTCCAGAAAAAACGCCACGGAAACCTCGAAAGCCATTCAAGACCGCTTGGGCGACGAAGGTTACGCTTTTGCAAACGTCAATATGGTGCCGGAAATTCATGAGGCTAATAAAACCGTGGATATGGCGTTTTTTGTCGATCCTGGCAAACGGGTCTATGTCCATCGCATCAATTTCGCGGGCAACACCAAAACCCGCGATGAAGTGCTGCGCCGCGAAATGCGGCAGATGGAATCAAGTTGGGCGTCAAGTTCCAAAATCGAACGTTCCAAAACCAGGCTGGAACGCTTAGGCTATTTTGAATCGGTCAATGTTGAAACCCCACCGGTTCCCGGCACGTCGGACCAGATAGACGTCAACTATTCGGTGGTTGAAAAGTCGTCTGGTAACCTGTCGGCTGGTATCGGTTTTTCCCAGGTCCAAGGTATAGTGATTAACGCCAACCTTTCCCAAGACAATGTCTTCGGCTCAGGAAAACGGGTCAACCTTGCATTCAATAACAGTAGTTATTTAACAAGCTACCAATTTGGTTTCTATAACCCCTATTTTACGACCGACGGCGTAAGCTTAGGCTACAACTTGGGTTATACCGACCGAAATGCCGGACAGATAAATCTTGCTAATTATTCGACATCGGTTGCAAATGCCGGATTGGATTTCGGCATTCCGCTGAACGAATTCGACCAATTAAGGACCGGCCTTGACTTGAAATATACGAAACTTAAGAACATCGACCAGTCGTCAGAGGAAATCCAGGCGTTTGTTAACGAAAATGGCGACCATTTCCTTACGTTGTCCCCTTCCATTGGATGGACGCATGACACTTTAAACCGTGCAATATTTCCTAACAAGGGCGGTCAGCAACGATTGTCAGGCTTGATTTCCTTGCCGGGCGTGAGCGATTTAGAATATTACAAGTTAAACTATAAACATCAAGAATATTTTCCTTTATCGTCTGATTTCACTTTCCGTTTGCTGGGCGACATCGCTTACGGTGACGGATACGGCAATACCAATGGTTTGCCGTTTTTTGAAAACTATTACGGTGGCGGTACAGGATCGGTAAGAGGTTTTAGGAATAACACGCTCGGTCCAAAAGATCACCCATTGCAAGGGAGTGGAAGGACATTGCACCTTCCTTTCGGTGGTTCCACCAAGGTTGTAGGTAGCGCAGAGTTATTCTTTCCGGTACCGTTTTTGCCGGAAACTAAATCAGTCCGTTTGGGGACGTTTTTTGATGCCGGCAGTATTGAGGACCATATCGGCGTAACGATGAAGTACTCGGCGGGGCTTTCCGGTGAATGGTTGTCGCCGTTCGGGGCGTTATCCGTGAGTGCCGCCTACCCGTTGAATGCCAAACCGTACGACTCTGCAACCGGTTTAGGTGACCAAAAGCAAATTTTCCAATTCAATTTTGGTCAAAATTTTTAATAGTGCATAATACTATTAGAATTGTATGAAGCAGGGTTTATCTATATTCCTGTAATAACCATCAAAATAAGCGGTCAAATCACCTATAATCTGATAACCTTCACAGCAGACGGCGCGCCTTAATTCTTTCAAATGAGGCAAAAATCGTTTAAAGCTTTTTTGATTAGGCTGAAAAATATTAGTCTTGAAGCTAAATTGTAATAGATTATGGGTTTCATTCCGTCTAATTTAGTTAAAATAGAAGTTTTTGCTTATTACCATATAGGTTTTGCGGTTTTTTAAAATAAACGGTAAATTGAATGCCGTAGCTATGGTGTATTTAACTATAGTATTTTTGATAGAAGTTTTTTAATTGTAATTTGGAGATTGATTCAACGATGAAAACAAAAATAGCAACACTTACGGGATTATTGTTGGTCGCGAATGTCGCTGTAGCCGACTTGAAAATTGGCGTAGTTAACATAGCGGCGGTGTTGGAAAAAGCGCCTCAAGCCGAAAAAGCGAAAAAACGGTTGGAACAAGAGTTCAAGCCTAGAGACAATCAATTAGCTTCGAGCCAGAAAGAAATTCAAGGCATGGAAGAAAAATTGAATAAAGACGCTTCCGTCATGAGCGAATCGCAAAGGAACAAATTGGAAACCGATATCCAGAATAAAGTCCGTGATTTCAGGCGCCAACAAAAAGAATTTGCAGAAGATTTCAACACCCGCCGTAATGATGAGCTTAGTAAATTGCAGCGCCGTTTAGTCGATGCAACGCGTTCAATTGCAAAAGACCAGGAATTTGACTTAATTTTGTTGAAAGATGGCGTTATCTATTCAAGCGACCAGTTGGACATTACCAGCCAATTGCAACAAAAAATATCGACAATGCCAGAATAATTTCCACCACTCGATCTGATTTTGTTAACTTAGATTAAGCTTTTAAAATACATGTCTATACAATTAGATATTTTGCAGATCCAGGCGTTTTTGCCGCATCGCTATCCTTTTTTGCTGGTTGATAAAGTCGTTGAATGCGAACCCGGCGTTAGATTGCTTGCGGTAAAAAACGTTACTTACAACGAACCGTTTTTCCAAGGTCATTTTCCTCAGAAGCCCATTTTTCCTGGGGTGTTGATTTTAGAAGCGCTTGCGCAAGCTACCGGGTTGCTGGCGTCGGAATCGTCGGATGAGTTGGGCGGAATGATTTATTATCTGGTAGGAATCGATGATGCAAAATTCAAACGTCCAGTTGTGCCGGGCGACCAGCTGATGCTTGAGGCGAAATTCCTGAGAAGCAAACGGAACATTTGGGCGTTCGATTGTCGCGCCGAGGTGGAAGGCGATTTTGTCGCCAGCGCCGAAATTCGGTGTGCCGCCGTGGTGCCTTAATTTTGATTCATCCTACCGCAATAATAGAAAGTAAGGCGGACGTGGCCGAAGAGGTATCTATCGGCCCTTACAGTTATATCGGAGACGGGGTCAAGATCGGGACGGGTTCTGTCATAGGCTCCCATGTCGTAATCAAAGGGCCGACGACAATAGGGAAGTGCAACCGGATCTATCAATTTTGCTCCATCGGTGAAGATCCGCAAGACAAAAAATACGCTGCTGAAGTCACCCGGCTGGAGATCGGCGACCGCAATACCATCCGGGAATTTGCGACGATGCATCGCGGCACGAAACAGGATCAAAGCATCACCAAAATCGGTAGCGATAATCTGTTTATGGCCTATACGCATGTTGCCCACGACTGTGTCATCGGCAATCACGTTATCATGGCAAACGGCGCATCGCTGGCCGGACATGTGCAATTGCACAGTCACGCAATTTTGGGAGGATTCACGTTGGTGCATCAATTTACCAAAATTGGGCAATACAGTTTTGCGGCAATGGGATGTGCAATCACCCAGGATATACCGCCGTTTGTCTTGGTTGGAGGAAAACCCACAAGGCCGCATGGTATCAATTCAGTCGGAATGGAACGGAACGGTATTTCCGCCGAAGACATCCGCTTGATTCGCAAAGCCTATAAAATGATCTATAAGATGAACCTGCGCCTTGAAGATGCAATCGACCAAATGGAAGATCTGGCTGCGGATAGTAAGGAATTGTCCATCATGGTCAATTTTCTGCGGAATGTCAGCCGGGGTATTCTTCGATAGCCGGATTCGGTGTTGGTTTATCTTCATGATACTCGACCCGTTTGCTGACGATACTGGCGCTGGTCTTATCGCCGGTGTAGATGAAGCAGGACGGGGGCCGCTCGCCGGCCCTGTTGTTGCCGCCGCCGTTATTTTAAATCCGAACGACATTATCGAAGGATTGGCGGATTCAAAAAAACTGTCTGAAAAGCAAAGGAACCATCTTGCCGGACAAATCAAAAAGCGGGCTTTAAGTTATTCGGTTGCTGAGGCCAGCGTTGAAGAAATAGACCGGTTGAACATCTTTCACGCCACGCTTTTAACCATGCAGAGGGCGGTGGACGGATTATCCGAAACGCCAGACCTTGTGCTGGTGGATGGAAATAGGCTGCCCCAACTGAGAATGCCTGCCCACGCAATTGTCAAAGGCGATAGCAAAGTTAAAGCCATCAGTGCGGCATCGATCCTGGCAAAAGTGGCCCGTGACGCCATCATGCTGGATTACCAGAATAAATACCCCCATTTTTCATTCCATCTGCACAAAGGTTACGGGACAGCGTTGCACATCGAAGAAATCAAAAAATTCGGCTATCTTGATATCCATCGCCGGACATTTAATCCAGTCAAAACCATGTTAATGACGTCCGGGGTAATGTGAACTGAAAAGAAAAAGTTGATACTTTGGTCTTTTCAAGATTGTAGGACCTTCGATATAAGTGTTTTTTGACCTTTTTATTTAAATATTTGGATATATATCCATTAAAACAGGTCAACCGTCTTTTGGTATCAGCCGATTCCTTTTTGATGTTTTCCTAACAGAAGAAAATCACTAGAGGTAGTGGTAAAATTTTTACCTGATTGGCTGGCAGTAAATTAGCTTCTTATTTTATCGCTTTGCAGGAGTCACAGAATGTCGCCTTGGTTTAGAAGATTTTTGGGGTTGATTTTATTAATCACAACTGTCGGAATAGCAACTTGCCAATCATTGGTAAAAGCCGACGCTTATCCGGTATTTTCCGTAGAAGCGCAAGTCGAAACCGGTTTCAGTCGCTAGTTACGCCGTAATTGGAGATATTGGAACGATTATGCCAAATCTAAAGACCATACGTAGAAATCCGAAGCGGTTCGTAAAGGAGACCAAGGACTGGGTTAGCACCAGTAGTGGGACGTTGTTGTATGTAATACCGGTTTTTCTGATTTTTGCCACAATAAAAGCATTTGTTAACGGAAATTTGCTGGGCATCATCGTCAATGCGGGCGGATATGCCGCATATTTGTTAGCCGCCCAACTATTACGCCGCGGGTTGCAAGCGGAGATTGTCTACCGTGACAAACGCGTAGCGGCTGCACCGAAATGGCCTTTAAAAAATCTTGCGGCGCTGACCGTGGCGCTGACCACATTTTCCGTATCCTGGCTTGGCGCACATAACCTTTTTATGGTTTCGGTCGCTTTCGGAGCTGGAGCCTTGCTGGGCATGATGCTCTGTTTCGGTATCGATCCCCGTGCAAAAAAAATGATTTTAGGCGATCATGGCTATTCGATTGAAGAAATCACAAACACAATCGAATCGGCGGAAAACGTGATTTTAAGCATTGAAAATGCCAACAACCGGATTCGAAACCTCGAATTTAACAACCGAATTGACCGTATTTGCGAAACGGCCAGAAATATCCTTGATGAGTTGGAAGCCAATCCCGGTGCGATCCGGCGGACCCGGAAATTTTTGCTGGTTTATCTCGAAAGCACGAATAAAGTCACCAACGGTTATGCCGATACCCATCTGCAGGTCGACATACCCGAGTTGGAACAGAACTTTCGCGACCTGCTCGACAATATTGAGAGCGTGTTTAAGGAACAAAAAGACAAGCTATTGCAGGAAGATCTGTTCGATTTGGATGTACAAATGGAAGTCTTGGCAAAACAACTCAAGCACGAAGGCATCGTTTAAAACGTTATCAACAAGGGGTGGATGAATGAGTGGAGACCAGCAGAATATAAGCGCTACGGCAGAAGGAACGGTTGCGAACATTGATAAATCTAAGCAACAGTTACTGGAAAACCCTGAAAATGCAGAGAAAGGCATTGCTCCCGAAATCCAGGGAGCTGCAGCTTCTACCCCCGCACCCAATTCATCGGAAGTTAAGGCATTAATGACCGAAATTAACATGGTCGATAGCCAATCCATCCTGTTTTTCGGCAGCAAAGCACAGGAGCAACTGACGACGATCTCGGACAAAATGCTGGATGGCGTCAAAAATAAAGACTTAGGAACGGCTGGCAATGACCTTAATGCAATGGTTGCCGTCATTCGAGGCTTCGATATCGAGGGGCTTGATCCTAATAAAAAACCGGGTTTTTTCGATAAATTACTCGGAAAAGCCCAGCCGGTAGCCAAGTTTGTCCAAAAATATGAAGAAGTGCGTAAACAAATCGACAGTATCACCGATCGCCTGGAAATTCACAAAAACACATTGTTAACCGATATTACCGCGCTGGATCGTTTGTATGCGGCCAATCTGGATTATTTCCATACCCTGGAAAGTTATATCAAGGCGGGTGAGGAAAAGCTTAAGGAATTGGACGACAAGACCATACCGGAAAAAGCCAAACAGACCGACAACGCCGAACAAGCCACGATGTCGGCGCAGGAGTTACGCGATTTGCGCACTGCCCGCGACGAACTTGACCGCCGGATCCATGACCTGAGGCTGACCCGCCAAGTGGCGATGCAAGGCTTGCCCGGCATCCGGTTGGTGCAGGAAAACGACAAAGGCCTGGTTAACAAAATCAATTCGACCTTGGTGAATACCGTACCGCTCTGGCGGCAGCAGCTGGCAACCGCAGTAACGATTTACCGCTCATCGCAAGCGGCGGAAACGGTAAAGGCAGCGACCGATTTGACCAACGACTTGCTTCGGAGTAACGCGGAAAACCTGAAGCTTGCCAATGCCGAAACCCGCAAACAACTGGAACGCGGCGTATTCGACATTGAAACCATCAAACAGGCGAATACCCTGCTGATCCAAACGCTGGAAGAAAGCCTGCAGATTGCCGACCAAGGCAAACAGGTACGGGCGCAAGCGGTGACCGAACTGGAAACCTGCGAGGCGGAATTACGCAAAGCGTTGTCCGCCGCCAAAGCGACGCAAACGGCAGCGACTGGCAATCCGGTACCATCACAGTAAGGCGCATTCCCTGCACCAACTTCTTTTGAAATTTAACGGGGCATACATTGTACCCTACGGAGACCGAAATGGGCTTATTTGACAAAATCCTGGGCGAATTCGTCGATGTCATTGAATGGACGGACAGTTCCGCCGATACCATGGTGTACCGTTTCGAGCGCTACGGCAACGAAATCAAATACGGTGCGATGTTGACGGTGCGCGAATCGCAAGTCGCCATCCTGGTCAACGAAGGCCGCATCGCCGATGTGTACCAGCCCGGCCTGTACAAACTAGAAACCAATAACATGCCGATCATGACCACGCTGGAAAGCTGGCCGCATGGCTTCAACAGCCCGTTCAAGGCAGAAGTCTACTTCTTCAACATGCGGCGTTTTACCGACCTGAAATGGGGTACCAAAAACCCGGTCATGCTGCGCGACAAGGAGTTTGGTCCGGTACGACTTCGGGCGTTTGGCACCTATGCGGTCAGGATTAAAGATCCGGAAACCTTCAGCAAGGAAATTGTCGGCACCAACGGCCATTTTAATAC
Source organism: Methyloglobulus sp. (assembly GCA_044227425.1). Classification (GTDB taxonomy): domain Bacteria; phylum Pseudomonadota; class Gammaproteobacteria; order Methylococcales; family Methylomonadaceae; genus Methyloglobulus. Next base: position 3,666 of record JBGAWU010000036.1, on the reverse strand, counting down.
CGGCGATATTAGCGACCAGCTCCGCAACCTAATTACCGCACGCTTCAGCACGACCATCGGCGAAGCCAACATTCCGGTGCTGGATTTGGCGGGCAATTACGACGACCTCGGCAAATTCGTCAGTGACCGCATTACTCCGGAATTCCTCGACTACGGGCTGGAAGTTGGCAATCTGTTAATCGAAAACATTTCCCTGCCGGAAGAGGTCGAACAAGCCCTGGACAAGCGCACCAGTATGGGCATTATCGGCAACTTGGGCGATTACACCCGTTATCAGGCCGCCGAAGCGATGACCGATGCGGCGTCCAACCCGTGGGGCGGCGGCGCGGCGGCAGCCGGGATGGGTATGGGCATGGGTATGGGCATGGCCAACGAAATGAGCCGGGCATATTCCCAAGGCAATACGAGTTCGGCAACTCCGCCGCCGTTGCCGCAGGAACCGCCGGTTTATGTTGCCATCAACGGCGAGCGCACGGGACCGTTCGACATGGCAGCAATCAAGCAAAAAATCCAGAGCGGCGAAATCGCCCGTGAAACCTTGATTTGGCAAGAGCCGATGAGCGAATGGCAAGCGGCGGAAAAGGTCGAGAAATTCATGGCACTGTTCCCGCTTATGCCGCCGCCTTTACCGAAAGGCTAACCGTTGTGCGGAAATTGAGCGGCATCTTGTTTTCGGCTTGGGAACAATGGCAGGGATTAACAGATTATTAAATCTTCGGCTTTGAGTTTCCGGAATCCGGCAACGCGAAGTCATCTTTGGATAAATACATGACTGTCGTGGTAGAACCATCGCTCTCGGTGTGTTGGTCGACCATAATGTTCGGTAATTCTTGGCCGATTTTCAGCGGAAAAGCGCTAAATTTAGGCATTCTGTGCTGATCGTCGTCGCTCAGCTCTATCCGGCACATGGTAGCCCGGCAGTCGATATCGATGATGCTCTCAGCGGCTACTTTATCGCCGGTTAACGCCTCTTGAATCAAAGATTTGGTTTTAGACGACCAATCAGGATCGGTGGTTTGCTGATGAAAGCTCAGTTCCAGTTGCTCGCCTTGTTCATGTTGATGCTCAGTGGCTTGAATTCGCATTTCCTCCACTTTTTGCCTTTCCGCCATGGGATCGGCGGATACCGCTGTAACGTTTGCTTTTCTTGTTGAAGCTAGAATTCTCAGTTCGGTATTCAATGCCGTCACCGTCCTTTTGAGTTCCGATACTTCGATGCTTAGAAGGTTTACCTGATTTTGCAATGATGCATTTGGGTTGCCATCCATGGCATTGTTTCTGGTTAAAAGCTCATTAACGCTATCATCTTTAATAACTGTCGGCTTCAATGGATGATTGATTAAATTATCTTTAAACTGACCGTTCAATAAAATATACAGGGCTATTATTCCAGCCGATACGCCAGTTAATATTATATGGTTACGTTTCATGAGTTTGCTTCCAGTGGGTATCTAAATGTATTGCCGCCGTTTAGAAGTAAGCTTCGATAGCTACAATTTTGCCGTTATAGTTGGGAGGCAAAGAGCAAACAACGCTGTGGTTAGAGAAGCTATCTGCTGGCACGGAGCTAAGCCAGCCAGGGGCAGTTCCGCTTTTTGAACCTTTGAATGCATCGGTCCAGCTATAACTGGTCAGTGTGCAATTAATAGTTCCACCGATAGGCGCTACCGCGTCAACGTAAACCGAACCGGTCGTTTGGCCGGAAGTATGGTTAACCTCTAACGGGCAGATGACCCAACGTGCGACGGTTGCGCCGTTCTTTACGCCATCCCAATAAAAGTCAAAGTTATTTGCCTGGCCTATGTCGTAATTGTGGCAGACTGAACCGTGATGCATTGTAGGGCCCGCTAACACAGTGCTGGTTGGAGCCAAAACGCCTGCTAAGCTTGCGGCTAATGTTAAACTTAATGCAAATGATGTTTTCATGATATTTCTCCTTAGTAGTATTGATTGACGACATCGTCCGGTTCAGATACGGTTTGTTTTAAGCCGAACCCGATCCGTTCGATGTGGAGATAGGTTATGCATTTAGTTCAACGCAATCTGTGAAAAATACCCTATTGAAAAAGTGAATTTTTACCAGCGAAATTAATGGAAATGCTACCGTCGATACCAGAATATTTGGTTTAAGAATGGGGGGGATTATTTCCGCGCTCCAACGTGGGAACGAGAGTAAAAAACAGCTTGATCAATCTACAGATACGGTTTCCTTTTACCCTTTAATAACAAATTGGACTAAAGTATTGAAGACGTCAGAAATAATTGACCTAACGAGAAGCGCACTGTAATCAGAAATGCTTTTTCGTCGTTCCCACGCTGAGCGTGGGAACGAGATTAAACTAGTCGCCGTTTACAATGACCTTATAATGGCCGATCAAGCCTAATATGTTGTGGGCATGCCAGTCGACATGAGAGACTTTAGTAATTCCGCCATTTTGTTTGGCAACGTCGATACTGCATTCACCCGTTGCTATGAGTCCTAAGTAACTGGCGCAAGTTGCTTCACCTGTTTTTGAGCCTGTAGCTTCGCCAGTTACACCGACCGGTAATGAAACATCTGTAAAAAGACTACCGATAGGCTGCGTTGTTGCACAACCAGCCAATACCGCAGCCACCCCTGAAACAACCAATAAGCGTGTAATATTTTTCATATAGTTTTCCTTTTTAAATAAAACGTTATCAGGAAACTAAAGTATATACCTTGAAAGTCGTAAATAAAACGAATTATCTTATGCACTAGTGAATGCATGAAAATAAGATTAATTATCCAGGGTAAACGGGGTACTGGAGCTTAGCCTTTTCGTTACTACGCACTTGCATGGTATCGCATAAAGTAAGTTTGTTTAGTTAGGTACGCTTTCCCAAGTTTTAGCGCGGAAGCGTGAACAATAAAAGTCACATCGTTCATTCATGCGTCCTGTTTTAATGTGTAAAATGTGGCTATAAATCTCGGGAATAGCATTTCATCTGTGATAAAGTCCATCAAAAAACCATTAGCCAATTCCCAAATAGACCGTTTCCCCTGTAGCCAATGCGGGGCGTTGCTGGTGTACACGCCGGGGTCGCAACATCTTACCTGCCAGTATTGCGGCGCGGAAAACGCCATTCCGCAACGGAAGGATGAAATCAAGGAGTACGATTTTCAGCAGGCGATGACCGAACTGGCACAAGCCAAGCCGAGTGCAGGTATTGCGCAAATCCATTGCGGTGCCTGTGGGGCGGGGTTTAAGTTCGCGAGCAGCGTTCATGCCGGGGACTGTCCGTTTTGCGGTGCGGCGATTGTTAGCAGCACGGAAGAAGCGCGGCCGATTACACCGAAATCGTTATTGCCGTTCGCCATCGACGAAGCGCAAGCAAAGCGGCAATTCCGCCAATGGCTGAACAGCCTCTGGTTTGCGCCGACCAAAGTCAAAAAATACGCCGATAGCGATGCCAAATTGGTCGGTGTGTATATTCCGTACTGGACGTTCGACTGCAATACCGAAACGACGTATTTCGGCGCTCGCGGCGATGTTTATTACGTGAGCGAGGAAATACAAACGGTACGGGATGGTCGCGTGGTAACGGAAATCCGGCAAGTGCCGCAGATCAACTGGACGCCGGTGAGCGGCCAGGTGGCGCGGTTTTTCGACGATGTGCTGGTCGGCGCGAGCCGGTCGCTGCCCC
>JBGAWU010000369.1:0-3099 GCA_044227425.1 Methyloglobulus sp. | reverse complement strand
AGTTTACCTTGGCCGAAAACAATACGCTGGTCTTAACGCCGCGCAAAGGTTCGACTGAAGTCCAACGGTATCTCATCGACGGTGACATGCTGATTAAACTCGACGAGGAAGGCAACCGGATCACAAAAGATGGCGCCGACCGTTTTATTTTGCACAGAAAGGATGTTATTAGCTCACCGCAAGCACAACATTCGGGGCATTAATTTTAGTCAGCGGTAGCAAGCAGGTGTGTTGGGGAAATGTCGGATTAAAAATCACGCTTATTTTCGAACAACACACCCTTTTTAACTGATAACGACGTTACCCGAATTAAGGCGATTTTGGGCAAACCGCTATCGCATATTCCACAGAGATGATTTTTATTAACCCGGCATTATTCGGATTTACCGCCGCACCCAGGAAACTAAGGACTTTGCTTTTTATGTCGGCTACCAGTCTGGGGTTATCCCTGACTTTAATATCTAGCTCCGTGTTTAGCGGCAACTTGCTGATAGCTGTTTGGTCGGCAGCAAGCGCGGCTTGCAAAATACCGGAGATAGAAAACACGATTTTATCCGAATGATAAGCCGTTGCCGGTATGACCGCCCCGGTCGCCGATATTGGACACGTCACAATGGCGGCCACGCCCTTGGCATCCACAGCGGGAACTGCTGCGACCGTAGTATTAGCGGCAAATAGGCCGGTTAAAACTGTAAAAATGGTAAATAGTGAAAATTTATTCATGACCGTTACTCCTAAAATTGACCTTGAATGAGGAATCCGAAAATATCGAACCCATTAGAAACGCAATCCAACTTGACTAAATCCCTGGAAAAGCCGCAGTTAAATACCTAGGCCTACAAACCAATATATCCACTTTAAATAAAAAACCAAACCACTCATCGCATGGTAAACTGCCATTGACGTATCGACTTTTTTATTAAAACAATCAATAGCGTTTAAAATACTTTGAGTTTTTATACGATAGCTTTGACCGTAAAATATCACCAGTCAAATTTGGCTTTTAAAGCCAAACAAGGTGCACCGATAAGGTATTATTAACCAAGAAAAACTGTCTACCTTGAGTAGAGCGTAGTACCCTTAAGCTAACGCATAAAACCTATTAAAAATTACAAAATGACCCTTAAAGCAGACCAACCCATAAGTTTCTCCCCGTTACATCGGCTGCAATGGGAAGAAGCGCAACAAAAATATGTCATCTTATACCCTGAAGGTATGGTGGAATTAAACCAAAGCTCGGCGGAAATCCTAAAATGTTGCGACGGAATCCGGACCCTGCCGCAAATTATCGACGAGTTGGAAGAAAAATTCGCCACTAAGGGACTCGCTAACGATATCACTAATTTTTTGGAAATCGCGTTAAACAATGGCTGGATTAAACAATAACATTACCCCACCGCGCTGGCTGTTGGCGGAACTGACTTACGCCTGTCCGTTGCAATGCCCGTACTGCTCGAATCCGGTCGATTATGCGAGCTATCTTTCAGAACTCTGCACGGACGACTGGAAACGGGTTTTGACCGAAGCCCGCAAAATGGGTGCGGTACAACTCGGCTTTTCCGGCGGTGAACCGTTAACGCGAAAGGATTTGGTCGAACTTGTTAAACATGCGCGGGAATTGGGCTATTACACCAATCTGATTACTTCGGGCTACGGTTTGACCGAAGAGAAAATCATCCAGCTAAAAGAAGCCGGCCTCGACCATATTCAGGTCAGCATCCAGGCCAGCACACAAGAACTTAACGACCATATCGCCGGCACAACTTCATTCCATCACAAAAAAGCAATCGCCAGGCTGGTAAAGAAAAACGGCTATCCAATGGTGTTGTGTGTGGTCATCCATCGGGAAAACATCCACCAAATGCCGCAAATCCTCGAAATGGCGGAAGAGCTGGGCGCCGATTACCTGGAACTTGCCAATACGCAATATTACGGCTGGGCACGCATCAACCGGGATTTGCTACTGCCTACCAAAGAGCAATTCGAAGAAGCCGAGCGTATTGCCCAAGCATTCAAAGACAAAGTCGCGGGCAAGATGAAGATTTATTACGTGGTGCCTGACTATTACGAAGATCGCCCCAAAGCCTGCATGAACGGTTGGGGCACCACATTTTTAACCATTGCCCCGGACGGCGTCGCCCTGCCCTGCCATTCCGCCCGTGAATTACCCGGCTTGGAATGCCCTAATGTCAACGACTACAGCATTGCAGAAATCTGGAACAACTCCAAAGCCTTCAATTTTTTCCGCGGTTTCGACTGGATGAAAGAGCCTTGCCGTAGTTGCGACGAAAAAGAAAAAGATTTCGGCGGTTGCCGGTGTCAGGCATATTTGCTGACCGGCGATATGTACGTAGCCGACCCCGTATGCAGTAAATCGCCGGAACATGGACGGATTCAACAAGCGATTGATTCTGCAAAAACTTCAGTCGATTTGTCTTATGATGAAAAACCGTTAATATTCAGGAACAGCAAAAACTCGAAGTCGATGGCGTGAAAATAAAAACTCTAGGTTGATCTATAGCAAAAAATTAATTCAACCTCTGACCGACTTCTCTAACTTTTTACACTGCCCAGCATCGAGCCATCTATCGCACCACACATTCAAAGCCATCGCTGTACTGCACATCAATTCGAATTCACGTTTTGCGTCCGCCGGCGCTTCTTTCGGCCACCAGGAATAGGTATCCATCCGTCTGCGTATGTAATGACAAGCCGCATCAAGTTCTGAATCAGTCAGGTGCATGGCAAACCTCTTTGGCTGTGAAAAAATCTTTAAGAACCTGAACGCATAATAAGTCCGTCTGTTTGCAAAGTAAATTTTTTATGGGCATAACTCAGTCCATAGCGTTATTTTTTAAATTATCGCGCTGTATAAGTTACGATAACTGCGAACTTCTTCACCAGGAATTGAAGTCCAGGTATGCTGAACATATTCTTGTCCAGAAAGGAATTATTTTGGATTCGGCAAGTCGATTGTTTTTAATTTAGCATCGAATATTACATGCGGATTTTGCTTGCTTACATCTTTGTCGTATTACTCTGGGCAACCACGCCCCTCGCCATCAAATGGAGCGGCGAAGGCCCAGGTTTTTTGTTTGC
>JBGAWU010000368.1:0-3102 GCA_044227425.1 Methyloglobulus sp. | reverse complement strand
GCGGTTTATCCAACCGCTCCCTACCCTTCCCATTTTATTGGCTTTCGGATTAGTTACTGCCTGGTTGCTGGTGCAGTTTTCCGCATTTACCGGCTTGCTTACAGGGCTCTTAGCCGGTGGAGTTTATGCCGTCCTCGTGCAATGGTTCTTTAGCAGCAATGGGCTATGGCTGCCGGTTTCCGTCCCTTTATTAGTGCAATTGCCGCTATCCGGGTTTATGTCATTAATCTGGACCTATTTTGATCAAAAGAAGAAAATCAATGAGATAACGGAGAAAAATAAACGACTGATTAAAGTCTTTATCGACGAATTTAAAACCTCACCGACAAAGTCCCATGTCCGCATCGGGCTGCACAAGACCCAGGCAAAATCCGTTTTCGGAATATGCCTTGCCACGGACGTAAAAGGTTATACAACGATTGCCGAAGCGAACCCATCCGGCTTGGTATACGCCAATCTTGAAGAATATTTTCAGGTATTATGTGCGCCAGTCAGCGCTCGAGGTGGGGAAATCGCCAATATAACCGGCGACTCCTTAATGGCGATCTGGCAAGACTTACCCGTGGATAAACAACAGCATCTAGCATGTACAGCCACGTTAGAAATGGAAGAAGCGGTTGAACAGTTCAATAAGCGATCAGCTTTAGGGGCTTTCCCGACCCGAATCGGTTTGCATCAAGGTAGTTTCACCTTGGGAAGTTTTTTGTCAGGCAACCCTGATAATGCGAACCCGGTTGGCGATATCGTCAATGCCACATCACGCATAGAAGGGATTAACAAACAGTTAGGCACGAAAATATTAGCATCTTTGACAACTGTAAAAAACGCAACGGATATTTATTTCAGACCTGTCGGTGATTTTCAATTAGTCGGCAGGGAGGAGATCACTAGTCTGGTTGAAATTATCGGTAAAAAGTCAGACATTTCTTCTGATGAAATCGCCAAATTTAAGCTATTTGCAAAAGGGTTAACGTTATTCCGGCAAGGCTATTGGGACGACGCCTCACATTTCTTCGAAACCTTGCTCATGACCTATGGTCACGATGGACCGACGCAGTTTTATTTCAACAAGGCAATGGCGTATAAGGAAAAACCTCCCCATGACTGGAAAGGCTTCATCAAACTGGATACGAAATAAAGCTTTGCAAGCAGCGTGTTTATACATCTAAAAAGTTTTACTTTTCAAATAAAGCGATTGACTCGACATGCGCGGTTTGCGGGAACATATCCATGACTCCGGCCTTGATAAGCTTATAACCCAACTCATTTACCAGAATGCCCGCATCGCGGGCGAGGGTTGATGGGTTACAGCTCACATAAACGATCTGTGCCGGTTGCCATTGTTTGAAATATGGCAAAACTTCCGCCGCGCCGGCGCGCGACGGATCCAGCATGACTTTGTTGTACTTGCGTCTTGCCCAAGGCTCGGCACTGATATCCTTGGTTAAGTCAGTCGCATAAAATTCGACATTTTCGATGTTATTGTGGCGGGCGTTTTCCTTGGCATGGTTTACTAAGGGCTGGTCGCCTTCGATGCCGACGACTTGTCCAGCATATTTGGCTATCGGCAAGGTAAAATTGCCTAAGCCACAAAAAAGGTCGAGTACAGAGTCGTTTTTGGTTAATTGCAACGTGTCCAGCACCCGGTTGACCATTTGGCGATTGATCTCGTAATTTACCTGGGTAAACATGGCTGGGCGGAAAAGAAACTCAACGCCGTGATCGGGCAAGGCATACGTGGGAGTAACCTCGGTTTCGCCGTCCAAAGGCTTAATCGTATCCGGGCCTTTAGGTTGGATACAAAGGGTCAAGTCGTTCGCCTTAGCAAACACACGCATCCGTTCCTGATCTACCGCAGTCGGTGGTTCCAGCGTACGAATTGCCAGAATACATTGCTCATCACCAATGGCGACTTCGATCTGCGGAATTTTTTCCCGTATTGACAAATCTTTAATCATTTCGCCGAGTTCAACCAACCTTGTTCCGACGATAGGATGCATCACCGGGCAACTGTCAAGTTCCGCTAAAAAAGTTTGGCGTTTTTCCCGAAACCCTACGAGTACGCGATCTTTCTTTGCCACATACTTAACGCCCATGCGCGCTTTACGGCGATAGCCCCAATGCGGGCCGGTTAACGACTCCCAAAGTACCGGAATGGACACTTTGCCGATGCGCTTAAACTGCTCTTCCAGTAAATCTTGCTTGATTTGGATTTGGGTCGCCGAATCCACATGCTGAAAACTACAGCCCCCACAGATATTGTAATGCTTACAACCCGGTTCAACTCGATGCTCGGAGGCGGAAACAATATTCACCACCCTGCCCTCAGCATAGTCGCGCCGGATTTCGGTATAGAGAAAATCGACTTCTTCACCGGGCAAGGCGGCATCGATAAACACGGCTTTGCCGTCGATATGGGCGACGCCGCGTCCGTCGTGGGTTAAGGAGGTAATAAGCGTCCTTACCGGCACTTCCGGCAATTTTTTTCTGGTACGTGCCATTTGTTCTTTATGATGAAGTTACTTCTGCTTCCAGCCGCCGCCGGATTGGATCCACCAGCCGGATTGGGCGTTGCTGATCCAGCGCGAGGCGAAGGTCGATTTGATTTGCGTCACCCAATCCGGATGACCGTTGGCGTTGGCGATGGCCTGATAAAGGGCGTTGCGGTCGCCGTTTTCGGCAGCGACCAGTTTGTTGACCTGATTGCGGTCTTTGAGCGCGACGCTGGCGACGTCTTTAACCGCCAAAAAACCGTCCGACTTAATGCCGATAGCGCCGGACGCATAAAAACCCTTTAACGATGTAAAACGTTGCTCCATCGATACGGTTAATTGGCGGATTTCCGGACTATCAATCGACAAATCGGCATCCGCCTGGGCGGAAGTAATGACGAGACCGACGAAACCATCGATGGCCTTATAAAAACTGGTTTGCAGTGCCGAATTTTCGGATTTAGGCTCGCCTTCTGGTTTGGTTTGCGGTTTTTTTGGGGCGCTATCCTGAATATCCTTGATAATCTCATCCGCGACTTTTTCCGCAGCTGCGGCAGGAAAATAAATATTGATCGTTACACAAGCTGTAAGCAACATCATGCCTAGCAGT
>JBGAWU010000367.1:0-3108 GCA_044227425.1 Methyloglobulus sp. | reverse complement strand
GCGAAACCTTCAAGCCCTGAAACGGGTTTCCAAAAGGAATTATGTTCCGAAAGCAGCGGATTCCAGTAAGTAACCGTTGTTTTTGACATGATATTTGCTGTGAAAAAGGCAGTCCAAGCAGGAAAACCGAACGGCCTTAATCAACCATCCTCTTGCTAAATCAATGTTGCACAACTTTGGGTAAGGTTTTGGCTTCTTCAACCCAATGGGTAACTTGGGATACCGAAGGCGTCGTTTTAGCCAATTTTTTTTCTTCATTGGTTTTTGCCAACGCGGCTTGCAGGTTTTCCGGGTTCCTTTGCGCCAGCTCCGGCACGGTATCAACGCCTGCGGTTTCCAGTAATTCGGAAAACTGGCCTGCGACGCCCTTAATACGGAATAAATCCGCATGATTGACCCAAGTTAATATCAGTTTATTGCTGATCCCGGTTTGGGTGGCGATTTCGTCTCGGCCTTTTGCCGTCGCGCCGACTTCAAGTAATTTTTCAACCGAGGAAATACCCGCCGCTTTGAGTTTTTCCGCATATTGCGGCCCGATACCTTCAATATCTTCGATTTGTGCCATGAGGCTCTCCTTAATTTGCTAAAATGGTTATTTGTTGAAAGCGCGAAGTCTTGACCTATTTCGCTAACCGTAATAGTAACATCAGTTTTAACGTTAAGCCGCTAAAAAATAGGTCTAATTCATCGTATGAATTGTGCTTCCTTGCTAGTAGCTAAAGCTCGCCCTCAACAGTAATAATAACGATAAGAACGAGGCTTTTATGACAGAACCAGCAGAAGTTTTATTTTCAGAAGCTAAAAGCGTTATTCCAGGCGGTGTAAACTCGCCAGTACGGTCATTCAGCGGGGTCGGCGGCACTCCCGTTTTCATAGACCATGCCTTAGGCTCACATATTTTCGACAGTGATGGCAAATGCTATATCGATTATGTCGGCTCGTGGGGGCCTATGGTTCTCGGCCATGCGCATCCCGAGGTGATTGCTGCAGTCAAATCTGCTGTAGACAAAGGCTTAAGCTTCGGTGCGCCTACTGAAATTGAAACATTACTGGCGCAACGGGTATGCGAACTCATGCCTTCGATCAACCTCGTCCGTATGGTCAGCTCCGGTACGGAGGCAACGATGAGCGCCATCCGCCTGGCGCGAGGTTATACCAGCCGGGATAAAATCGTAAAATTCGAGGGCTGTTACCACGGCCATTCCGACGCCTTATTGGTCAAGGCCGGATCCGGCGCATTGACCCTCGGCGTACCGAGTTCACCGGGCGTTACCACCGCTGTCGCCGAAGACACCATAACCTTGCCTTATAACGACAGCGAAGCTGTCAAAAATATCTTTGCCGACATCGGCGAACAAATCGCTTGCATCATTGTCGAGCCGGTTGCAGGCAATATGAACTGCGTCCCCCCCGTTCCCGGTTTTCTGGAAACCCTACGTGATGTTTGCGACCAATATCACAGTGTGTTGATTTTCGACGAAGTGATGACCGGCTTTCGCGTGGCATTATCGGGTGCGCAAAAGTATTACGGCATCGAGCCGGATTTGACAACGCTCGGCAAAATCCTGGGCGGCGGTATGCCTGTAGGCGCATTCGGCGGCAACCGTAAAATCATGGAATACCTTGCCCCACTTGGGCCGGTTTACCAAGCCGGAACGTTGTCGGGAAACCCCGTCGCCATGGCCGCCGGGCTGAAAACGCTTGAGCTGATTACCGCGCCCGGATTTTATGAAGCGCTCGGAGCGAAAACCGAAAAGTTAACAAGTGGCCTGAAGGAACGGGCAAAAAAAGCCGGTATTGCTTTCACCACTACCTGTGTGGGCGGCATGTTCGGCCTGTTTTTCAGCAAGGAAGAAAAAATTACCCGTTTTTCTCAAGTCATGGCTTGCGACCAAGCGTTATTCAAACGATTTTTCCATGCCATGTTACAAGAAGGTGTTTACCTTGCCCCGTCGGCATTCGAAGCAGGATTCGTTTCTGCCGCACACAATGATGCGGACTTGGACAAAACCTTAGCCATCGCCGAACAGGTATTTGCCGGATTATAGTGCCGAAATGTCGGGGCCATAACCGTTGACACCCACGGAAATCATCAACGACCTGCCGCCCTGGGTCAGCGTCTTGGCAGGCATGGTTATCGGCGCAATAGCCATGCGTTTATTCACCTACGGGGATAAACGCATCATCCAGCAGCTTAGCATCGACCTCGCCGTTGCCGAAGAAAAGCTCAAGCACTTGCAAAGCACGGATGTTGAGTTAAAGCACTACCAGCAACAACTTACCGCTGCTAAAACTAAAAATGCAGAATTGCAAACCCGCATTGCGGAACAAGAAAAAAGCTCTTACGAAAAACTGAAACTTCTGCAAAACGCCGAAACCCAGCTCAAGACGCAATTCGAAAATCTGGCGGGTAAAATATTCGAAGACCGCAGCAAACAGTTTGTGGAACAAAACAAAACCAGCCTTGACCATATCGTTTCCCCGTTGCGGGAGCAGTTAGGGGAGTTCAAGCAGCGCATCGAATCCGTTTACGATAACGAAAATAAGGACAGGATTTCCTTGCGTGAAGAAATCGTTTCCTTACGCCGCGATACCGCCAAAATGAACCAGGAAGCATTAAACCTGACCAAGGCATTGAAGGGTGATAAAAAAACCCAAGGGAACTGGGGAGAAATGATCCTGGAAAAAGTCTTGGAACGCTCCGGGCTACGTAAAGGCATCGAATACGACACCCAAGGCGCCTTTCGGGATGAGGATAACCGCCTGTTCAAACCTGATGTCATCGTGCATTTGCCCGACAACAAGGATGTCATCATCGATTCCAAAGTATCATTACTGGCTTACGAACGCTATTGTTCGACGGAAGACGACCAGGAACGGACAATCGCCATCAAACAACACATCGGCGCCGTGCGCGAACACGTCAAAAGCTTGAGCGACAAGGATTATTCCAGCTTGCATGGCATCAAATCGCTGGATTTCGTGCTCCTGTTCATGCCGATAGAAGCCGCTTTTGTCGCCGCATTCCAGACCGACGAACGCTTATTTACCGATGCGTTCGAACACAAAATCATCGTCGTCACACCCACGACTTTGCTCGCAACCTTA
>JBGAWU010000366.1:0-3116 GCA_044227425.1 Methyloglobulus sp. | reverse complement strand
CTTGGTATTGGCTGGAGAAGTTCATGATCGATTGTTGCGCGATCTACAAGTCGCATCAGTAGCACCCGAACAAGGTGGACAACTATTCGTCGTGACGGTTTGCCATACCGAGCCGGACTATTCGTTTTCTGAGCAGGACGTATTGGCCGCCTTGAAACGTTCGCAAGGGTTACTGCGTTGTACCTTAGCGCAAGCGATCAATAGAAAAAAAACGCCCATGTTACGGTTTAACTACATCGGCGTTATTGGCAAAGGAGACACTTATGCCTATTAAAACAATCATTACCAAAGGAAAAGTTCCGGTAAAAATTTATACGGACGAAGTGGAGGCCGAGGCCTACCAACAATTGCTGAATATGGCGCAACTACCGTTTATCCATAGCCATATTGCCGTCATGCCCGATGTCCACGCGGGCAAGGGCGCAACCGTGGGGGCGGTGATACCTACCCGTAGTGCGATTATCCCGGCGGCGGTTGGCGTTGACATCGGCTGCGGCATGAATGCCTTGCGCTTGTCGATTAAAGCACATGACCTGCCGGACAACCTGCGTGGTTTACGCTTGCTGATTGAGGATGCAATTCCGGTCGGCTTCAACATGCACAAAACCGATAAGGTTAAACAATCGACGATTATCGGCTTGGCGACGGGTTTACACCGTATTTTGGACAAGCACAAGGCCATCAACAAAATGCAGAAAAAACCCTACCAAACCTGGGTGCGGCAATTGGGTACTTTGGGCGGCGGCAACCATTTCATCGAATTGTGCCTGGATGAAAACGACGATGTGTGGGTAATGTTGCATTCCGGTAGCCGAGGCATTGGCAATGTAATCGGTGAATACTTCATTAATCTGGCAAAGAAGGATATGGGGCAACATCTCATCAACTTGCCGGATAAGGACTTGGCGTATTTCAGTGAGGGCGCTAAGCACTACGAGGATTATCTGGAAGCGGTAAGCTGGGCGCAGGATTATGCCGTAGTTAACCGCAAAGAAATGATGAGCCTAATCTGTGAAGTTTTACGCAAGAAATTGCCCAAGTTCGGCATTACCAAAGAAGCCATCCACTGCCACCATAACTACGTAAACCAAGAAGAGCATTTTGGCGAGTCGGTGTGGGTGACGCGTAAAGGCGCAATCCGTGCGGGCGAGGGCGAATTGGGGATTATCCCAGGCAGTATGGGTGCTAAATCGTATATCGTGCGCGGACTGGGCAACCCGATGTCGTTCTGTTCCAGTTCGCATGGCGCAGGCCGCACCATGAGCCGGAGCAAAGCCAAGCGCCATTTCACCGTCGTTGATATGGAAAACCAATGCGCAGGGGTCGAATGCCGCAAGGACACTGGGGTTATCGACGAAATTCCCAGCGCTTATAAGGACATTGATACCGTAATGGCGAACCAGTCTGATTTGGTGGAAGTGGTGCATACCTTAAAACAAGTGATCTGTATCAAAGGATGAAGACGATGAAAATGGAAACTGCAAAAGAAATACTCGCTTGCTTACCAGACCATTCAGATATTGCCAAGATCGTTATACGGCTTTTTTACTCGCTGCCGTGGTTGATGGGCAATGCCAGATCACGGTTGGATCGCTCGGTTTTTGGCAAGCGACTAAACAAACGCCCAGTAACCGACTATTCGCTGCATTTCAATAGGCAAAATTTTGACCCCAGTCTCAACTCTTTAATAAAAATGGTAATACTTCATAGAAAGCACGAATGGATCACAGTATAAAGGAATCAACTCTTCTACATTGTGCGTGTACCTCCTGTTAATAAACGGACTTTAGATGGTGCATGGATGCACACTTCTTTCTCGCTCGAGGTAGAAAACGATCCATTCAGTTAACACAATTTGAGGGCAGCCATCATGAGCGACCAAATGATTAACCTATTCAATACAACCGGTCTTAGCCGGTTGATGGATTTAACGAAAGAAATCGTCGGCGGTAATCCTGAAATCCCGCTCGAGCATGTCCTGATGGTAGGCCGCGTCCTTTTTGCCGTCGTCATGGTGGGGTTTATCGGTTATTTCTTCGACCGGACCAAAGAGTCCGTAAAAGCGACAATCCAAACAAAACGTTGAACATTGTTGCCTTGTCAATGTAGCAAGAGGAAATCGCCGGTTTTCACGGCGATTTCCGCTAGGGGTATTTATTTCTTGCTTATTAATAACGATGTCGCCAAGATCGCAAGGCAAGCCAGCCAACCGGCTAATTGGCAATTGCTTAATGTAAAGGTTAACGCCAAACCGAAACGCTCGCCAACATCAGGATAAGCCTGTATAAAATCCCGTCCGGAAATAATCGCCCTGGTTTCACCTATGACAAGGCCCGCTGCGTAGAATAACAGCAAGCAAGCGATCTGTTTATTCCGTTGATTAACCAGTGGATTTCGCCCAATCAACTGGTTGAAATCAAAATTTTCTACGGTAAAGCGCCGATTTAAGCCAAGAAACCCGAATAAACCGAGCAGCCCTAGTACCGGGACAACGGACAATTCAAAAGGAAAGCTGATATAACGCCCGTCAATCGTCAGCGTGTACGTTTTGTACAGCATCAGCGCTACCGCTATAAAATAAAAAGCATCCAGGGCGACAATCACTTTTCTATCCGTTGCCGTACCCGTCGCTAAATTACTTGCCCGCTTGAGAACCAGCCCTGCAGTTACACTGTTTAATATGACAACCAACACAGCTTGCAACCGTTGCCAATCGCTGTAACTGGTATACCAGGATTTATCGGCATAAAAGACCACCGAGAAGCTGAAGGCTTGCGCCAACACCAGAAAAAGCAGCAATTTGGGCGTCGTTACGTTTTGCAATTTAACCGCAAAACAAAATACAACCAATACCATAAGCAACGATGCTATCAGGTATTTATTAAACCATTTAACGTCTTCAACTACTTTTCCGGTCAGCGGGAACACTTCCGTCCGATCGGCTGAAAACAATCCCCAATTAGCACCGACAACGCCTTCCAACTCACTTTTCCAGGGCTGATTGAAAGATTCGACGATGTTCACATCGAAATGGTTATCCGCAGCCACTTTGAGTAACCCGCGGATAAAGGATGCTTCATTAACTACGCTAGGAACTGCCCAACCGCGCTGCCTGC
>JBGAWU010000365.1:0-3123 GCA_044227425.1 Methyloglobulus sp. | reverse complement strand
AATATTTGGAGGTCAATACTATCCATTATGAGGACATCACCGGCAAAGGCGCGAAACAAATTCCGTTCCAGGAAGTGCCTATCGAACAAGCTACCGCTTACGCCGCGGAAGATGCGGATATCACCTTAAGAATCCACCAATTCTTACTGCCGAAATTGCAACAACAACCTCGCTTGTACGCCTTATACGAGGGGATGGAAATTCCACTCATTCCGGTATTGACCCGCATCGAAAGCAACGGAGTTTTGATCGACAGCGCCATGCTGGCGCAGCAAAGCCTGGAAATAGCCGGTAAAATTATTGCCATCGAACAACATGCCCATCATCTGGCGGGACGGGCTTTCAATATCGGTTCGCCCAAACAGATTCAGGAAATACTTTACGATCAGCTCAAGTTGCCAGTATTGAAAAAAACGCCCACCGGCCAACCTTCGACCGACGAATCGGTTTTGCAAGATCTCGCCGTCGACTACGAACTGCCACGGTTGATTTTGGAATATCGCGGTTTAAGCAAACTCAAATCCACCTATATCGACAAACTGCCGCAGCAGATCAACGACAAAACCGGCCGGGTGCATACCTCGTATCATCAGGCTGTTGCCGCAACTGGCCGGTTGTCTTCGACTGATCCGAATTTGCAGAATATCCCCATCAAAAGCGAAGAAGGCCGGAAGATCCGGCAAGCATTTATTGCAATGCCGGGCTATCAAATAGTTGCCGCAGATTACTCGCAAATCGAACTGCGCATCATGGCGCATTTGTCCGGGGATACCGGTTTGTTGAATGCCTTCAACGAAGGATTGGATGTGCACCGGGCGACTGCTGCCGAGGTTTTTGGGGTTGCGCCCGAACAAGTCACCCAAGATTTGCGCCGCTCCGCCAAAGCAATCAATTTCGGCCTGATTTACGGCATGTCTTCATTCGGCCTGGCGCAACAACTGGGATTATCCCGCAGCCAGGCGCAGTCCTATATCGACCTCTATTTCGCCCGTTATCCGGGGGTAAAATATTACATGGACAACATCAGGGAACAGGCGCGCGAACAAGGCTATGTCGAAACCCTATTCGGACGACGCTTGTACTTGCCAGAGATCAATTCCAAAAACGCCGCCCTGCGCCAGTACGCCGAACGCACCGCGATCAATGCACCGATGCAAGGCACTGCCGCCGACATCATCAAGCGCGCCATGATCGCCACCGACGGCTGGCTAATGCGTGACCAAATCGACGCCCTAATGATTATGCAAGTGCATGACGAATTGGTGTTCGAAATTGCGGAAGACAAAGTGAGTGAGTATTCCGAAATGATCCGTAACCTGATGAGTTCCGCCGCAGAACTTAGTGTGCCTTTAGTTGTCGATGTTGGTGTAGGCAAAAACTGGGATGAGGCGCATTGATTACGAAGATATGTTAAAACTTTTGAACTTTATTCAACCTGCGTGAGTCGTAGTCTTGAACGTCCGCAACGGCGTTTAATCAGCCTTCTTTCCCCTTGTTTATAGGCTGATTTCCCTCCTTGGAGTCCCAGAGCCTCACTCTTCTGGCTTTGGGACTTTCTTTTTTATACCGTAGGGTGTTTTAAAAATATCCGCTTTCACCCGACTTAGCGCCTGCGCAGGATGAAGCTAATATGAAATATTAATGACAATTAATCGCTAATTTCGAACCATTGTCACAAAATCTTCACATTTTAGACATAAAACTGACATTTCAACCTAGTACCATTTCGGTCTATTTTAAATGTCAGGATACTCATGAATATTCAACAATCTGTTCAAGAAGCCAAGTCCGTCAAAAAATTAGAATGCTTTATCGCCAATACCGACGCATTGGTCCAGGAAGCCCAGGCGTTACGCTACCGGGTTTTTGGTCAAGAAATGGGCGCCAAGCTAAAATCCGGCGCTGAAGGTCTGGACTATGACGAGTTCGATGGTTATTGCGACCATTTAGTAGTTTACGACAACGTGAAAGGCAAAATCGCTGGGTACACGCGCTTATTAAATCAAGACCAGGCAAAAAAATTGGGACGGTTTTATTCTCAAAGCGAATTCAATCTGGATCAGGTACTCGCGTTGCCTGGCCGTTTTCTGGAAATCGGCAGGACCTGCGTCGACCCCGATTATCGTGGCAGCGCGGTATTAACCACATTGTGGTCTGCACTTGTCCAATACGCCATTGAAGGCCAGTATAACTACTTGCTGGGCTGCGCCAGCATTACCCCTGGGCCGAGCGGTTTCGCCGTGGATGCGGTATATAGAAACATCGACCCGAAAAATAAGGCGGCATCATCTTTACAGGTTAAACCGTTGATTCCTGTACCTCAGGAACTACGCTGCCTGCGCGATGAATCCGGTATTCCGCCTTTGCTCAAAGCCTATTTGCGGTTTGGCGTACTGGTTTGCGGCGAACCTTACTGGGATGAGGATTTCAATTGCATGGATTTATTCATTATATTGCCGCTGGACCAGCTTCAGGAACGGTACAGCAAACACTATATGAAAGGCTATCAGGCTAATGAAATTGAAAACACGGTTGTTTTATAAGCTTCTTTCAATTGCCCTGCTATTTGGCGTCGGGTTAGTTATCGCCGGGGTTATTTTCCCAATACTCAATATTGTACTGCGTAAGCCCAGTGCGAAACAGCAGCGCGATTGGCTGAAAATGCTATGGTTACAGTGGTTTAGCTCCATTGTCGGGTTGCGCATTAGCCAAACTGGCAAGCCTTCGGGCCATTATGGACTGTTGGTGTGCAACCATATTTCCTGGCTTGATATTATCGTACTTGGGCGTTATTTCCCGGCTTATTTTGTCGCCAAAAGCGATATTATGAATTGGCCGGTCATTGGCTATCTGGCTAAACAGGGTGGCACCATTTTTATCCGTCGTGGCGATAAGCAGCAAGTTAAAGCGACCGCTGAAGTCATGGCTTGGCATTTAAAACAGAAAAGCATGGTCATTGCTTTTCCGGAAGGGACTACAACCAACGGCGATGATGTATTGCCATTCCATGCGTCTTTGTTCCAGCCTGCCTTACTGACAAAGTCGGCAATTCATGTCGTTGCCCTACAATATGCCGGTGCAGCCAAAGCACTCGCACCGTTTATCGGTGAAGAAACGTTTATT
>JBGAWU010000364.1:0-3128 GCA_044227425.1 Methyloglobulus sp. | reverse complement strand
GCAATCAATGAGATAGTGCCTTTTCCCTTGTCTACTTCTGCGCCGGTCAATGCCAAGCCTTCGGCGGTCAATACAGTATTTTCGATCACCGGTGCATGGGCTTCAAAGTTTTGTACCCGGTAAAACTGGCCGGGATAGAATTTTTCCGCCGCCATTGGCGCTTTGACGACAACTTCGATAATGGTCGGCGTTAAACGGTTAATGGCAACAATAGTTGCGATAAACGCTTCGTCCAGTTTGGTAAATAGTTGTTTTAATGTTGCATCGCGCTCTGTTTGTTGTGCCGGATTTAATCCTGCCAAGTCTTTCTCAAACAGTTTCACGACATAGGGATAACCATTCTTTGCGCTTGCCATCGCCTTAACGACATTTCCAGCATAAACGGGATGGTTATCACCGTAAAAACTGATGAACTTGCCGTCTTTTTGGTACGACGTCAGTGGTGCAGGTTTACCTAATTTGGGTGCAGTTTCATCGTGCATCGGCACTAACGTCATGTCGCCGTTCGTCCATTCTGGTTCATAGCGTTGGAAAAAGTGTTTATCCATCACAAACGTTTCTGGATATTCACTTTGGTATATCGTGTTGGGTGAAGTTCCGGCGGCGACATAAAGTCCTCGAAGCGGCACTTTTATTATTTGTCCGGCACTGTGCCAACGACCGTCTTCCACTAACTCCAGTTTTTCAAATTCGACTGCATTTAGATGACCAAACTCATCTGTCATCGCAATTACTGGACTCATGCCTTCGGCAAGTGCAATACCTTCTTCCAAGGCTTCCGCGATTTCTTCATGGTTTTGCCGATAGGCAGGCGCGTCTTTCATACCTTTACGGTAAAACAAGGTTACGCCGCCCCAGGATTCTACTAACGGTTGGAAATTGGGCTGTTCGCCAGCAGCTTGTGCGCGCTGACGCTCAGCTTTGATTGCTTTACCGTGCGCTAAAAATTCATCAAGAATGATAGTTTCTTCTTTATCGTAGCGCCCTCTTATCGAGGCTTCACCGTAAAGGCTGACCAAGGCTTCATAACGGTTAAGTGTTTTTTCTACTTGAATCGGGTAATAAGCCATCAATTCGGTAGCCGTATCAATCGCCGTTAAGCCGCCGCCGATTACTCCCGCAGGCAAACGCACTTGCAAATTGGCTAACGATGACGTTTTCGCCGCCCCTGTCAATTGTAGCGCCATCAAGAAATCGGATGCTTTTCTAATGCCACGGGTTAAGTTATTGACAAGGCCGATAATGGTGGGTTTGCCCGCGCCCGATGCGATACAGATATGATGAAAGCCCATGCCCCAAGCATCATCAATTGTGAGCGTTCCACCGAAACGCACACCGCCGTATGCGCGGAAGGCTTGGCGACGTAACAAGGTTAAATAGATGACCTTCAAGAAATTTTTATCCCAACGAACGGTAATGCCGTATTCGGCAACACCACCGAAACCCGCCAGAATCCTTTTGTCTAGATCTTCGTAGAGTTCTTTAAAATCGGCGATAGGTTGGGGCAGGGTATTGTTGTCGCCAGTCAAATGAATCGGCAACGGTTCCAGTTTTAACGCATCAATACCTGCCACGCCAAAGCCTTCATTCAGTAAATAATGGCTCATGGTGTAACCGGCGGGACCCATGCCGACGACCAGTGCATTCTTGCCGTTATAAGGCAACATATAGGGCCGTTTGGCGTTCAGCGGATTCCAGCGCGTGAGCAGGCTGTAAATCTCGAAGCCGTAAGGCATGAACAGCACATCGGTCAGCACGTTGGTTTCGATCTGAGGAATATTGACCGGATCGGTCTTTTGGTAGATACAACCCTTCATGCAATCGTTGCAGATACGATGCCCAGTACCTGGACACATTGGGTTATCGACGATAATAATTGCCAGCGCGCCGATGTTGTCACCGTTGCGTTTAACCAAGTGCATCTCGGAGATTTTTTCGTCGAGCGGACAACCTGTTGTCGTCACACCCAATGGATCGACTTTAAAGGTATTGGTTTTTTTGTTACGCATACCTTTCGAGCAGGAATCGGTGTCGCGCTCATGGCAGTATATGCAATGATCCACTTCCGATAACACTTCGCGCTGCTTCATGCGCGGGTCGGTCAGTTTAAAGCCGTCGCGGCGGCGGCGATGCTGCAACTCGCCCATCCAAACGCTGAACTCGCCTTTATCAATCACATCGTGTTCGACCAGATGGTCGAAATCGCGTTTTTCAGGGAATTTAAAGCTGAGCAAATGTTCGGTAACGGCGGGATCGTGTTGGGCAATATAGCTCCAACGTTGTACTGCATCCATCAAACCCTGGATAAAATCGGCAGGTTCTTGTTGCGCGATAATATCTGTGAATTCAGTAGCCGCTTCTGGATGGGCCGAAAGATTGTTCCTCAGGGACTTCACGGCGTCATCGGCGTTGGCATAATCGCTGTCTTTACCTTTGGCAACCAGTTTGTAATGCGTCGACAAAAGGCCAATAGCAGCGCCTGCACATGCAACACGATACTCTGGATCGGCATTTTGGTCTGCATATGGAAAACAGGCGGAAACCAGCAGGTCGAAACGTTGGGTGATGGCGGCCTTATCCCAGGTGTTGACGTCCTCATCCTTGAATACTAAATTCAATTTACCGACAACTTCATTTTTATAAGCAAAAATGGTGGCAAACTCGTTTTTAATTTTTTCCGCTTGTGCCTGATGCGCTTCGGTTACATTGAACAACGTCGCGACAAATTGCCCGACATAAGGCCCCATATCGACCAGCAATTGCGAAAGGGCTTCTGGTGCCAAGCCTTCGCCCTGATTTTGTCGGTAGTCGGCATAGCGGCTAAACAAATCGGCATCGTGTTTTTTGACGGAGGCGTCGAATACATCCAGTAGGTCTTTTAGACGGTCGGCATTGTAAAGGTCGGAGTAAGAAAAACCGGAGATTCCAAGCGTGAGGTTGTTTTGTTCCATAGTTCCTAGAGTTGCAATGCTCTTTCGAAATTGTGAAATGCAAGAGCAGGATGTTTATGATCCCAAAAGATCGGGTAAAAAGTTCGATTAAACAGGATATTATATGTAAATATGGCATTTAATGCCATCGATAATGCAGCGATGGGCCTAACAGCGCGTGGTGCAAGACAATATTTT
>JBGAWU010000363.1:0-3136 GCA_044227425.1 Methyloglobulus sp. | reverse complement strand
GTAACCCCGACGAACAATAACCGTCCGGGTGTTCAAACGCGGCTGGTAAAACAGGGACGGAAGATAATCCGTTACCAAGCTTCGGTTGCTTACATGACAAGGCTTGCTTTTTCCATAGCTCCCAAATAATCATATGCAATCGCCCGGTAATAACTGCCTTCAACGAGATCGAATCCGGCGTGTCGAGCCAAGGTATCGAATTTTTTCTGATCGATTTTTTGCAAAATGCTTTTACCATTTACCGACGACATCAAAGCCGCCAGTTCGCCGAATCTGTCGAGTACGGCATTGTCGTTGCCTTGAGTGACATGCGCTGTCGACACCAGTGAGAAATCCGGCGTAATTTTGGCCACCAGCGCTAACGCAATCTTGTCTTCATCCAGGTCATCGAATTTCAGCGCGATTTTATAGCCCTGACGCCGATAGTTGTACAAGCCATCAAGCAATTGCAGGTAATACCGCGCATATTGCCGGTACATCGATAATACAATAGCCACGTTTTGCGTTTTTAATCCACATTGGGCGATTACTTCTTCAAAATACACTCCATGATCTTTTTTTATGCCCAAAATATGCAGCGGATCGACTTCGAGGAACAAAGTTCCCCTGCTCCCAGGCATAAGCGTTAAATAATTGAGCATATGAACCGTCCTGGACAAGCGGTCGAAATTGATAATCGATTCCAAACCGGTCGGTTGCTGTTCGCTATTGGCTAACAGATATTCGATTTCGTTTTCATAAAATTGCTGGGTTCCGTACGTGGATACTTCGATTTGCGCCGTGTACCCGGCAAGAATCGTTGGCTCCGAAGTTTCCCGTATCGGGGAAAACAGACTGTTAATCAGTACCGGCCCGAAAAGCCCGCTGACTTTGCTGTCTTTCAGAATAAAAGGCCGGAATACGGAGTGATGTTCGCGACTGAAGCGGTCGTTAAAATATTCAACTAAATGCTGTAACGGCATGATGCACCCTTGAATTAAAGTTATTTCGAATGGCTGGCGTGCAACTTCACGATTCTTCGCTTAGTTAAGGCTGTCACTTTTGAAAAAAGGGCGGAGTAGGAGGCGCTCCGCCCGAGTAACATCCCTGCGGACTGGACACTTTCAAATAATCCCTAATACGAAAGTTATGAAGAAATCTTGTAGCCCTTTGCTGCATCATTAAACGCCGCAAAAAAAGAAGTCCTGCACGTTGGAAGCATTTTAGAGTGAGTTTTATTTTTAATAAAACGATATTATTAAATATATTTATCTAAAAATGTAATATATGGTCGAATTTGATTTTTTTTCCACAGTAATTCAATGCGGTTCAACTTAGGGCTGTAAGGAGACAGGAAATAAAGATGGATTGCTAATGCAATGATAAGCGCAGGAAGTTAGCGGCATTCGGGGGCATGTCGTCTGGATACTTTTCTTTGGAAAAGCAAAGAAAAGTATCTCGCCCGTGGGGGCGAGATACTTACATTAAATCAATCGTAGCGTTAGCGACAGCATTACAAGTCCTTCGAAACTCTCAGTGTCCGCAGAAGGGCATAAAGACGATCTGCTAAAAATCAAACCTTTAATTTCTTAACGGTTTTCCCGTTTTCAACATATGCTCCAACCTTGCCAATGTCCCCGGTTGTTTGACCAAAGCGATAAACGCGTCCAGTTCCAGTTTCAAAATATCTTCTTCCGATAACGGAGTTGTCATATCGCAATCGCCGCCGCCGCTTAAGACATGCGCCAATTGACCGGAGACGACGACATCGTATTCCGTGGCTTTGCCTAACAGCCTAAACGCTTTGATGCCCATGTTCATTAGAACTTTGGCGGTAAGGCCGGCCATGGGATATTGATAGGGTTTAGGCGGTGTGTAATCCTCGGTTAAAGCAAGGGCTTTGGTTTTGGCATCGGCCAGCAGGCGGTTTTTATTCATAGTAATGCCGTCGTCTTTGCCGAGATAAGACAGCGCCTTAGCATTAAACGCGGATTTCGATACTGTCGCCAAGCCGATGGTCTGGAAGGCATGCAAGATAGGTGGGATAGGGCCGCCGGGGCGTTTCGGCAGTTGAAAGCAACGGCGCAGATATTCTTTGCAGCCGCCCCAACCCGGTACCAAGCCGACACCGACTTCCACCAACCCCATGTACAATTCGGCATGGGCCTGGACGGCATCGCAGTGCAGCAGAATTTCGCAGCCGCCGCCCAAGGCTAATCCGGATGGCGCGGCGACGACTGGGAATGGTGCGTATTTCAACCGCCGATAGGTGTGCTGGCCTTGGGTAATAAGGTGTTCGACCGCATGCCAGTCGCTGTTATGGATGGCTTGCATTAACAGGCCAAGGTTGGCACCCGCGGAGAAGTTTTCCCCCTCGTTATGGATAACCAATGCCTTATAGTGCTTGCCGATCAGGTCAACGCTTTGGTTGATGAGCGCCATGATGTCCATATCCAGCGTGTTCATTTTACTGTGAAATTCCAGGCACACGATGCCGTCACCGATGTCCCAAAGCGAAGCGGATGCGTTTGAAATTAGCGGTTTTTGTTGCTGCTTGATGTCAGAGAGTAGCAATACGCCTTCGGCGCGCTTGATGGGTTGGTAATATCCGTTAAGGTCGGCAAATTCCAGTTTGCCGGAATCAGTCTTATATAATTTGGCATTATTGGCAAGTAATGCGGGTACGGAACGGTTTTCGGTTTTTAATTTGTCCACAAACCAAGGTACGCCGATTTTATCGAGCAGTTCAAACGGGCCGAATTGCCAGCTATAGCCATCCCGCATGGCGGCATCGATGCCGGTGATGTCGTCGGAAATTTCTGGAATCAGGCTGGCGGCGTAACATAAAGTTTTGGACAATACCCGCCAAGCATATTGGGCAGCAGGATCAGGATGGGACAATAAGGTTTGCAAACCTGCTTTTTGTGCGTCTTTTAGCACGGACAAATCG
The DNA here is from genome assembly GCA_044227425.1 of Methyloglobulus sp. Taxonomy (GTDB): domain Bacteria; phylum Pseudomonadota; class Gammaproteobacteria; order Methylococcales; family Methylomonadaceae; genus Methyloglobulus. The sequence continues at coordinate 207 of JBGAWU010000363.1, read as the reverse complement.
GGCTTGTTACTGACGGCGTAGTTGCCGTCTTTAAGGTTAATCGATTTTTTAATTTTTGCGCCATCCACCTTATTCAGACGATAAAAACCGCCTTTGCCTTTCCTGCCCGTGTAACCGTCGGCAATCATTTTTTGTACGATATCGGGCAGACGGTTGACCTCGTGGAAGGCATCGTTGGACGGTAATGCCAATTTCATACCTTTGAGG
>JBGAWU010000362.1:0-3138 GCA_044227425.1 Methyloglobulus sp. | reverse complement strand
ACACCTTAAAAATAAAGGCAGTTGAAGGCCGGCTTGACGAGATAAATATTCAAGGCCTAGGACGCTTACGGGAAGACTATATCAAAAACCGACTGCAAGACGATCCCGACAAGCCACTTAACCTCAAACATTTGCAAGATAAATTTCAGCTGCTGTTGGCTGACCCCCTAATCAGCCAAATGAGCGGAAAACTAATACCGGGCGCTTCCGCTGGGCATAGCGTCCTCGACTTATCCGTCACGCGCGCCCAACCTTACAGTTTGACCTTATTTGGTGATAACTATCGACCGCCGTCTATTGGCGGCGAGGCGTTCGGACTCACTGGCCGCGTTTTTAACCTAACTGGGTTTGGCGATATGTTCGATTTTACTTTCATTAAAAGCGAAGGTTCTGAACGATATGCAGGCGGTTTTGCCGTTCCAATCAATCCCAAAACTTCGGCATTTTTTCATTTTGACGAAGGAGAATCCACGCTCATTACCAAACCAATCAACAAACTCAATATTAAAAGCCGTATACATAATTTAGAAGGGGGTCTGAATTACTCATTATTTAATGATTACAATCAACAATTTAATATTGGGTTGTCACTAGCTGTCCGTAAGAATGAAACAACCCTAGCGGGAATACCGTTTTCTTTTGTACCCGGTGAACCCACCGGTCAAAATCAGGCGAGCGTATGGCGCATCAGCCAATACTATATGCAGCGTTGGCAAAATCAGGCTTTTGCCTTCCGTTCCACCTTCAGTGTGGGAATGAATGGCTTAGGGGCGACAACGAAAACTAATGACCCCTTGACGGGAGAAGCCTTTCCATCCAGTGTGTTTTTTGCCTGGCTTGGCCAGACACAATATGCCTACCGAATTTTTGAAGACGGTTCGCAATTGGTATTCAAAGGCAATATACAAATCAGCGATTCTCCTCTGCTGCCATTGGAACGCATTTCAATTGGCGGTGTTAATACAGTGCGCGGTTATCGGGAGAATCACTTAGTCACAGATAACGGGTTTAATCTGACTGCTGAATACCATTGGCCTGTGATTGGCGACGCTAATGCTAAACACCGTATAACCTTCATCCCGTTCATCGATTACGGAGAAGCCTGGAACAATGCACGAATTGAACAAAACGCTCAAAGGCGCTTATTTTCGGTTGGGTTGGGCTTGAGTTGGCAATATAAACCCATCAGTTTAGATTTGTTCTATGGCTATGCCATTAATCGCCCTATTCCCCGAACAGAGGGCGATTTGCAGGATGAAGCCGTCCATTTTCAGGTAAAGGTCGATGCTCTTTAATAACAAGAAAGCGAAAATGAAGTTAAGGCTATACGTAACAACCTTTGTAATCTGGTTTGTAATGGCAGGTGATGGGTTCTGTGAAAATAGCCAGGATTTCTCCAGGAATCTTGTCCAAGGCCAGATGATGCTGAAACAAGGACTCTTCTATCAGGCTTTAGACCTGCTTGAAAGGGCAGAGAATCAAGCTGCAACGAGTGATGAACAGGCTCTAGTATTTGGCAGCATGGGGTTTGCCCAATATCAACTTGGGCATGATAAAGAAGCGGAATCCCTGTTAAATAAGGCAATAGCATCCACAAATGCACCGCGACACGAAAAGGCACGATGGAATGCGATGTTGGCGAAAATAATACTGGACCAAGGTAAGCAAGATGAAGCCCAGCTACTTTTTAGCAAGGCCTTGATCCTGGCAGCAGATGACCAGGAATTAACCTCCGCTCTACAACTGCAACAAATAGAAATTTTGCCAGTTACGTCTAAGTTAACTAAATTAAAGGGGATATATGACAACTTAGCCAAACTCAAAGTAACACCAACGAAATCAAGATATTTACTGAAGCTTGCAGCGCAAGCGCACCAAGTTGGAAAAACAGGTCAGGAACTCGCTTATAAGGCTTTAATGGAAGCAAAGTCTGGCGCAAATACAAGACAACTTGCCGAAATTGATGGCGAATTAGCGCAGCTTTACGAAGACGATCAACGCTACGGGGAAGCGCTAAAACTAAATCAAACTGCCCTAACAAGTTTGCTTAATCAGGATGCACCCGAATTAACCCTGGCATTGCAATGGCGACAAGGTCGCTTGCACAACTACCTTAATCGAGTTCCTGAAGCGTTGGCGGCCTATCAGCGGGCTATCGACCAAATTGAAACCATTCGACATGACATCCCAGTTATTTATCGCAACGGCGAATCTTCATTCAGGACTACGTTAGCACCACTCTATCAACAAATGACTGGCTTACTACTAGCTCAAGCAAAACAACACAATGATAGTGGCAAAGCGCCGTTACTCAGGCGGGCTCGCAGTGTTGCGGAATTAGTTAAACAAGCGGAACTGGAAGATTTCCTGGGCGGTCGCTGCGCTGTTCATCCAGTGCGTAAAGCCCTGTTGGAAGCGGTCGAACCAAGAACAGCAATCATTTATCCCATCATGTTGCCAGACCGTTTAGAACTGCTAGTCAGTATAGGCGATCAAATCCACCAGTTTTCCTCAGCAGTGGATATTAAGAGTTTACGCCGCGCCGTCTATCAATACGTCGGAGCATTGAGAAGCGCACACCCGGATGAAAAATCGTATGCCACGCCGATTTATCGATGGCTCATTCAGCCCTTACAAGCCTTATTGCAAGCCCAAAACGTCCAAACCTTGGTGATTGTGCCGGACAGCTTTTTACGCCTTGTGCCTTTTGCTGCCCTCTATGATGGCAAGCATTATCTGGTGGAAGATTATGCAGTCAGTACATCTCCTGGCATCTCCATTATTGAACCATCCGGGATTAAACCGCTTGAGGACAAAGCCTTAATTGTCGGGCTGAGCGAACCCGGCAACGTAATACATCACCTCCCAGAATCGTTAACGTATGGCATTCAAGGCTCTTTGGTAAGAGGAAGTAAGCCATCTGGCCAGCCCAAAAGCCGTGGCCTGGACATTGCCCCAGGTACCGAACAAAATCTCGAAATCGCCAATACTGTACATTCACCAGCCCAGCAATTTGATGAAAACATCAAAACAGCCTTAAGCCTGCCCGGTGTCGTGACCGAAATCGCTCATATATCCCCCATGGTATCGGGAACTGTCTTGCTTAACCAAGACTTTACCGTGGATCGGTTTCAATAC
>JBGAWU010000361.1:0-3142 GCA_044227425.1 Methyloglobulus sp. | reverse complement strand
GCTTTCGTTAGTATCTATTGCGCCTTTACCGTCGATAGGGTTTCCTAGGGCATCGACAACGCGGCCTAAAAGTGCACGTCCGACGGGGACTTCCAGAATTTTACCGGTGCATTTCACGGTATCGCCTTCTGAAATATGCTGATAAGCACCCAATACAACCGCACCTACCGAATCCCTTTCAAGGTTAAGCGCCATACCGAATGTATTACCGGGGAATTCTAGCATTTCCCCCTGCATTGCTTCCGATAGGCCATGTATTCTCACAATACCATCAGTTACACTGACGACAGTGCCTTCCGAATGGGATTCTGCACTCAGATCGAAGCTCTCGATCTTCTTTTTTATCAAGTCGCTGATTTCAGATGGATTTAGTTGCATGTTTTATTTCTCTTTCTCACAATAGAGCTTTTTGCAATTGTTGAAGTTGACCTCTGACCGACCCATCGATTACCCGGTCGCCAGCTCGAACTAACACTCCGCCGATAAGCGATTTGTCAACGGTCACGTTCATGTGAATCTTTTTATCGAACTTTTTTTCTAAAGTCGCCGAAAATTTTTGTTTTGCTTCTTTGGTAAAGGCATACGCGCTGATTACTTCAACATCGACATAGCCTTCATCCTCAGCCTTGAGCGCTTCGAACTGCCCGGCGATAAACGGCAATAACGACAACCGGTTATTTTGTAAAAGCAATTTTAAGAAATTAACCCCTTCGCTATCGGTATGCCCCTTGCAGATGTCAATGACAAGTTCGGCAAGCTTGTCTTTGTTTACCTTAGGGTTGCTAACTACCTTTAGCATCTCTTCGCTAGCCATAACTGCAGACATGAAAGCCAAACTCTCCGACCATTGCGTTGTGGAAGAAGTCTCTTTTGCCCGCTTAAATGCCGCTGCCGCATAAGGTCTAGCTAATGTTGCCAATTCGCTCATTACCGGACCTTATAATTTATCCGAGATTTTTTCTACAATCTCTTGATGCTTGTTCTTGTCGATTTCAGCAGTCAAAATTTGCTCTGCCGCGCTTACTACCAATGCCGCAACTTCTTTCCTTAAAGTCTCCCTGCTTTGCAGTATGTCTTGCTCGATTTGTGCTTTAGCGGCGTTAATAAGACGGTCGCCTTCTTTTTTAGCTGTATTCTTGGACTCTTCGACAATATCGTTTGCCTGTTTTTGGGCTAAGCTCACAATTTCTGAAGATTGGTCTTTAGCCGTTTTTAAAAGGCCTTTGGCTTTTTTTTCCGCCAAAAGCATTTCTTCCTGGCCTTTTTCGGCAGCCGCCAGCCCTTCCGCAATCTTCTTCTTACGTTCTTCTAAGGAGTTAAATAACGGTGGCCATATGTACTTCATGGTAAACCATACCAGAAGTGCAAATGTGATTATTTGACCAATAAGAGTAGCATTGATACTCACGATGTCTTCCTCTTGTGATTGTTATTTAAGCAGCCTTAATTAACCGGCAACCGCTGCTTGTACCGCAGACAGGAATGGGTTTGCAAATGTAAAGAATAATGCCAAACCAACACCAATCATGGTTACCGCATCCAATAAACCAGCAACGATAAACATTTTAACCTGCAGCATCGGTACCATTTCCGGTTGACGGGCTGCACCTTCAAGAAATTTACCTCCTAGAAGACCAAATCCTATCGCAGTACCCAAAGCCCCCATACCCAAAACCAGACCTACTGCAATAGCGGTCATCCCTTGAACATCGGCGATTAATTTAGCAATTTCCATGACAACTCCAAACGTAATATTACAAAAAAATAAAAAACTAAAATTTTATTGGTCTTCGTGCGCCATGCTCAGGTAAACGATTGTCAATACCATGAATATAAAGGCTTGAAGGGTGATGATTAAAATGTGGAAAATAGCCCAAGGCAAACTCAATACGGGCTGAACATAACTTGGCAACAATGCAATCAAAATAAAGATCAACTCACCGGCGTATAGGTTTCCGAATAACCGAAGCGCCAATGAAATCGGCTTTGCCAAATATTCAACAAAATTCAACAGGATATTAAAAGGCACCAACAACCAGTGATGAAAGGGGTGCAACAGCAATTCCTTCGAAAAGCCAACCACGCCTTTGACTTTCAAGTTGTAAAAGATAATTAAAATAAACACCGAAATTGACATGGCAAATGTCGCATTTAAATCTGTGCTGGGAACAACCCTTAAATAAGGGATCCCCATAACGGAACCGATAGACGGCAATATATCGACCGGGAATAGATCCATAAAATTAAATAGGAAAACCCAGCAGAATATTGTTAATGCGAGCGGAGCTATTAACTTGTTGGTCCCATGGAAACTATCCTTTACCTGCGTATCGACAAATTCGACCAGCATTTCGACAAAGTTTTGCACAAGCCCAGGGACTTCCGACGTTGCATTATCGGCCGCTTTTTTAAAAAACCAGATGAAGAGGGCACCCAGTACTGCCGAAACAAATAGCGTATCCAGATGCAACGTCCAAAATCCCTCACCTACGCTAAGCGGTGTTAAATGATGGATAATATAACCTGTTGCACCTTCGGCGGCATGAACTTCGGTAGCCATTGTTCCTCTCGATAAATAATTAGCGCATCAAAAGCGCAAACCAAAAAACTGACAGTGCGGATATATATCCCGTCAGCAACGGTATCAGTTCAATATTTGGGATTTGAAAAATCATGATGAAGAGTGCTGCTGTCAGCAGCAATTTCACCGATTCACCTATGTAGAAAGAATTTAAAACCTTTCTTGCATCTTGCCCGTCAGCACCGGAAACCCGCAAAGCAAAATACATATTGGGTACGAATGCCGCCATACCGCCTAAAGCTGCCGACCAGGCTTTTTGCCCTCCCCAAACGGCAAAGCCCATGCTAACTATTGTGATTATCAGAATTTGAAAACCCAATATTTTGGCGACAGTACGCACTCCTTTACCTGCCACGCAAATCTCCAAGTACTTTAGCTTTTAAATTATATCTGTCGGAGGAAACTAAATCAAGACCGATAAGCATAAGTTATGCCGAGTTCAATTTTGCGGTTTCTTTTTCTTTCCTTAGCCTTTAAAAATGCATAATTGATCTCGTAAATTTGATTTACTTCTTTTCTGCTCTCCTTTTATCCATCATTGTGGACATTTAACTGCATCGC
>JBGAWU010000360.1:0-3152 GCA_044227425.1 Methyloglobulus sp. | reverse complement strand
TGAGACAATGCGAACCAATATCTTGGGTGTCTCATCTTTGCTGAAAGGGAAAGCTACGGTTTCGTCCATGGATTACAAAGATGTGATAACCAAGGCCAAGCCAAATGATCTTGTCTATATGGACCCACCCTATCAAGGGGTATGCGGTGAGCGGGATTGTCGTTATTTTTCAGGTATTAATCATGATGATTTCATTAACGCCTTGGAATTACTTAACGCAAAAGATATTTCATATATTGTCAGTTATGATGGTCGGAGGGGTGATAAAACTTTTGGTGAATCTCTGCCTGCTTCGCTAGAACTTTCTCTTGTGGAGTTGGAAGCAGGGCGTTCTAGTCAAGCAACCTTGCTCGGACGGGACGAGGTCACCTACGAATCTTTATATCTCTCTTGCGCCCTGACAAAAAAGTTGAGCTACAAACCAACGGATTACCATTTGCCTAAAGTACAACAACTTAGTTTGTTCGAGCCTAGTTGCCAATATGCCTGAATATCCTAAAGAATTTCTTGACCTTTGCCATTCGGTCGCTGCCAAACGTCCAAAAACAGTTATCGAACATATCCTCAATCATGGTTTTATCACCACCGAGGAATTAAAAGAAACTTACGGCTACAACCATCCCCCAAGAGCCGTCCGGGATGTGCGCGAACATGGCATTCCGCTAGAAACCTTTCGTGTGACAGGTTCTGACGGGCGAAAAATCGCTGCTTACCGATTTGGTAATATCAACACCATCAGATTCACAAAATTTTCTGGCAGGACTGGGCTATCGAAAAAAATCAAAGATGCTCTCATCAAAAAATACGGTTGTAAGTGTTTCATCTATCTTGAAGAAATGGATGAGCGAGAACTGCAAATCGATCATAGAGTGCCTTATGAGGTTGGTGGCGATGGTGATAATACAGAGCTTTCCCCCGAAGATTTTATGTTGCTTTCAGGATCAGCTAACAGGGCGAAATCATGGTCTTGCGAGCATTGTGAAAATTGGAACAGCCAAAAAGACCGGAAAGTTTGCTTGGCTTGCTATTGGGCATATCCAGAAAACTATGACCACATAGCTATGCGGCAAATTCGTCGGATTGATCTTATTTGGCAAGGCGATGAAATTTATACTTATGATAAGCTACAAACCAAAGCGCGTTTACTTGAAAAGGAAATCCCATTGTTTGTAAAAGAAATTATTGAAAACGAAGTTAACCATAAACGCACTTAAGAACATAAATTTCTCAAATATAATTCTAAAATATCAAATCTCTAATACCTCTATACCTACATATTCAGTATGGTTCAGATAAACTCCTAATCAAGTGATCGAATCCGACCGCCTCATCACTGCTAAAGCGCATTCCGACGAAGAACGGCAAGACCGCGCTATCCGCCCGAAGCGTTTGGCGGAATATATCGGCCAGCCGGAATTGCGCGGACAGATGGAAATTTTTATCCAGGCCGCGATGGCGCGGCGGGAAGCGCTGGATCATGTCCTGATTTTCGGCCCGCCCGGTTTGGGTAAGACCACGCTGGCGAATATTATTGCCGCGGAAATGGGGGTCAATATCCGGCAAACTTCAGGCCCTGTGCTGGAAAAAGCGGGCGATTTGGCGGCCTTGCTGACCAACCTTGAAGCTCACGACGTGCTGTTTATCGACGAAATCCATCGTTTAAGCCCGCAGGTTGAAGAAATCCTGTATCCAGCGATGGAGGATTATCAGCTGGATCTAATGATCGGAGAAGGTCCTGCCGCCCGTTCCATTAAACTCGATTTGCCGCCCTTTACCTTGGTGGGAGCAACTACACGGGCAGGATTGTTGACTTCGCCCTTGCGCGACCGTTTCGGTATCGTCCAGCGTCTGGAGTTTTACAGTGTCGAAGAATTGGCCAGCATCGTCATCCGTTCCGCAAAAGTGTTGGGCATCGGTATCGAAAACCCGGGCGCCTTCGAAATTGCGCGCCGGTCGCGCGGGACGCCACGGATTGCTAACCGTTTGCTGCGCCGGGTACGTGACTTTGCCGAGGTCAAGGCGAGCGGCATCATTACCGAAACCATTTCCGGTCAGGCTTTCGATATGTTGCGGGTGGATACCAACGGCTTCGACGCGCTCGACCGGAAATTATTGATGGCCATGATCGAGAATTTTTCCGGCGGTCCCGTCGGTCTGGATACGTTGTCGGCCTCGATCAACGAAGAACGCGGCACGATTGAAGACGTGCTCGAACCTTATTTGTTGCAACAGGGCTTCATTATGCGCACGCCGCGCGGCCGGGTCGCCACCCAGCAAGCCTATCTGCATTTCGGCCTGAAACCGCCCCGGACTGTGGGCATCACCGGAGATTTGTTTGAATAAACCTTTTGTTTGGCCGGTTCGGGTCTACTATGAAGATACCGATGCTGGCGGCGTGGTGTTTTACGCCAATTATTTAAAGTTTCTGGAGCGTGCCCGGACAGAATATTTACGAAGTTTGGGTTACGAACAGGATGTTTTAATGGCCGAGAGCGGAATCATTTTCGCTGTCCGGTCATTACAGATAGAATATGTAAAATCCGCGCGTTTTAATCAGTTAATTCAAGTCAGCGCGGGCGTTAAAAATTTAAAAAAAGCCAGCCTTGAATTTACCCAACAAATTACCCATGATGAACAACTTTTGGTGACGGCCGATGCCCGCATCGCCTGTCTGGATGCTAAGCACATGAAACCGAAAGCGATTCCTGATTTTTTATTACAACATTTCCCGCATGAATACTGATTTATCGATTTTTCACCTTATCAAAGACGCCAGTTTTGTCGTCCAATTCGTCATGTTGCTGCTGGTGTCGGCATCGGTGGCGTCCTGGACGTTTATTTTCGCCAAGCGTAAGGAAATGAACCGCGCCATTGAAATCACCGATGAATTCGAGGAAGAATTCTGGTCTGGCGTTGCCCTGGCTGAGTTGTTCCGCAAGTTGTCGGCAAAAGACTTCGAACCCGAAGGCATCGAAAAAATCTTTCTGGCGGGTTATAAAGAGTTTTCGCGGATGCGGCAAACCGGCACAGTGGAACCGATGGTGCAGGTTGAAAGCGCCCAGCGCGCCATGCGCATCGAACTGTCGCGGGAACTCGATCGGCTCGACCAGCATTTGCCGTTTCTGGCGACCGTCGGTTCGATCAGCCCTTAT
>JBGAWU010000035.1:0-11612 GCA_044227425.1 Methyloglobulus sp. | reverse complement strand
GCATGTTTGCTTATGTTTCCTATTTGAACGCACAAGATAACTTCGAAAAAAACCGAAACAATATCCAACAGAGCCACATCAATATCGCCCAGACGTTGACAAAAGATTCATTTTTGGTCCTGGAGCAGTTTGCTGAACTGGTGTCGTTAGTCAACGATCCTTCATCAACGGCACAAAGCGGCCAGGAACGCTACACTATCAAATCGTTAAATGAAAATTGGTCGCGTTGGCAATTAATCTGGGATATTCAAAGTATCGATTATTTCGATAAACAGGGTGTTCGCGTTAAATCCTGGGGTAAACAGTTGGTTGACACGGACGTTACAGTGCAACATGTCTTGGAACAGGAAGCGCCGGAGCATCAAATTTTTTGTCCTGATAATTGTTTTCAAGAAGTTGCTATTCCTGTCATGGGCGAATCGCAGGTAAGCGGTGTCCTAAACGTGATACGGTCATTTGCCGACGTGATTATCAAATACAAGGATGCGACGTATTCCGATATCGGCATATTAATTCCCAATAAAGATAAAAATCTAAGCTCGGATTCGGCCGGGAAAAACTGGCAGTTTAAGTTGTCTGGCATGACACGGCCTGAAAATAATTTATCGATTTTCGAGTACCTTTCAAAGGAATATAAATTTGAAGAGTTTTCCAGGGTCGGTAAACGGATAGAATTCGATAATGCCGTTTATGAAGTGACTGTTTTGCCCGTCCAGCAAAACGGTTTAGGCGATGAGGCACCATTTTTCTTCTTTATCGATAATATCACTTCCGAACTTAGTGGCCTGAACGCCGACCTTAAACGGATATGGCTATACAGTTTTACCGGATTGACCATTTCCCTGGTGCTAATCCTGCTGACCTTTCATTTTTCTTTCAGGCGGATTTCCCGGCTATCGAAAGCCTTGCCCTTGTTGTCCAAATATCATTTTAGCGAATTCAGGGAACGGATCGATTTAAAAAATGCGGTGAACTTCGGCTATGATGAACTTGATAATCTAAGCCTAACGGCTTTGGCTTTGGCCGACCAGCTCGAATTCCTTGAACAGGAAATGCGTGGACATACGTTTAATTTGCTGGAAAAAAGCCAAGAACTTGCGAAGGAACGCGACTTTATCAAACAACTCGTCGAGTTGGCGCCCATTATCATCATCATACAGAAGCCGAACGGGATTATCCTCACGATTAACCATGCTGGAGTGGAAGCTTTCGAAGCCGATAGCCGCACCTTGATTGGCAAGGTCTTTGATGTGTTCCTCCCCGAGTCGGACCAGGAGCACTTAAAAAAGCTGAACCGGTTGAGGGGCGGCGAATCCGGCGACCAAATCCAGGTCGATGGCCTGTTGTTGACCGAAGCAGGGAAATATCGCGATATTTCGTGGCTTCATAAATTGTTGCCGTCAAAGCAATACGGCGACGAAATGATTATCCTGACTTTAGGGTTGGACATTAGCGAACGTAAAATCGCGGAAGCCAGAAATATACGGATGGCTTATTACGATTACCTGACCGGACTTAGCAACCGGCGGAAATTTCAAGAAGAATTCACGCAAAAACTGGCGTCTGCAAACCGCTACAGCTACCAGCTTGCTTTACTGTATCTCGACTTGGACCGTTTTAAAGAGATCAACGATACCAGTGGTCACGAGGCCGGCGATAATTTTCTAAAATTGGTCGCCAACGTATTGAAGGATACTGTCCGTTCGACCGATTTATTGTGCCGTCTAGGCGGCGACGAATTTACGTTATTGATGCCGCATGCCGAATTATCAGGTGTCGAACATATCGCAAGGAAAATCAATTACGTGCTCAAGGCATTAATTTTCAACTATGCGGAAAAAAGTTATACGGCAAGTGCCAGTATCGGCATCGCCATCTATCCTTTGCACGGGTCGACGGTAAACGAGTTGATGGCGAATGCCGATTTGGCCATGTATAAGGCGAAAGAGATGGGGCGCGGGCAACATCACATTTTTAATCCGAACTTCGACTACCGTAATAAATTAAATCAGACCATCCGCTGGCGAAATATCCTTGAAGATGCGATTGCGAACGATAAGTTCGTTTTGGTTTACCAGCCCATTCTCGATATGAAATCAAATACTATCAGCCACTATGAATGCCTTGTGCGGTTGGTACAAACCGATGGCACAATGCTGATGCCTGCTGATTTTGTGTTCCGGGCGGAAGATCTGGGATTAATTAGTAAGATAGACAGGATTGTCCTAAAAAAAGCGGTTAAACAGCATATTGAATTTAACCGGCAAGGAAAAAAATTCAAACTCAGCGTGAATGTTTCCAAGCGTTCGTTCGATGATCCGGCGATATTTGACTACTTTAAGGAGTTGTTCAGTGATCCTGAAGTCGAGCAGGAACGGATTATATTTGAAATAACGGATACAGCGTCAATATCTAACTATCAATCAACAAGCTTCCTAATTGATAAAATTCGGGCTCTCGGTTGTGTCTTGGCGTTAAATGATTTCGGTGTGGAGTACCCATCGCTAAATTACCTGAAAAACGCCCCGGTAGACTATGTCAAAATTGATGGGTCCCTCATCCGGCAGATCGATAAAAATAAAGACGATAAAAAGTTTGTTAAAACATTAATTGAATTGGCGCAAGCATTCGGGAAAAAAACAGTGGCCGAATATGTTGAAAATGAAGCTATCCTAACTATCTTAAAGGAATATGGGGTAGATTTTGCTCAGGGGTACCACATTGGTAAACCGAAACCATTGAAATAATCTTCATTTACAATATCGAACTACGTTTCAACGTATTGTGGCTTATTAATCTTCCTATTGAAAACAAATATTCATTCCAAGCCGAACAACAACGACAACCCATGTTGATATTAGGCTCCACTGAAAAAAGGAATTTAGAATTATGAAAAAACTGAAATGTGCGGTCGTCGGTGCCGGTTATTTGGGTAAATTCCATGCCGAAAAATATGCTTCGCTTCCCAATTGCGAATTAACGGCTGTCGTTGATGTGGATAAGGAGACGGCGGAACGGGTCGCTGATAAATATGGCGCAAAAGCTTATACCGATTACAATCAAATACTAGGGCTTGTCGATGCAACCAGCATTGTTGTGCCGACAACATACCACCATGTAGTATCCAAAGCATTTCTAAAAGCGGGCGTACATGTTTTGGTCGAAAAGCCAATCACGGTAACGGTTGAAGAAGCGGATGAGCTGATTAAGCTTGCTAAGGAAAACAGCCTGGTGTTGCAGGTCGGCCACCTCGAAAGGTTTAATCCGGCTATCATGGGATTGGAGCGGGACGAGAAACCGTTGTTTATCGAATCTCACCGCTTATCGCCGTTTAATCCCCGCGCCAATGATGTCAGTGTCGTACTGGATTTGATGATCCACGATATCGACATTATTCTCGCATTGGTAGATTCGGAAGTGGAGAGGATTGATGCCAGCGGTACCGCAGTGCTGACGCAAGGTACGGACATTGCGAATGCCCGGCTTTTGTTCGCCAATGGCTGTGTCGCCAACGTGACGGCGAGCCGGATCAGTATGAAGCAGGAGCGGAAAATGCGTATGTTTCGCCCAAGTTCGTATGTGTCGGTGGATTTTCAAAACCGGGTGTTGACCAAGCATACGACCGGCACGAAGGAGATGTTTCCCGGAATACCCGAAATCGTAACGGAAGAGTCCGTTTTCGAGAATGGCGATGCGTTAATGGAAGAAGTTAGGCATTTTGTGAATTGTATCCGGTCGGAAACAATCCCTTTGGTTTCCGGGGAAGCAGGAAGAAGGGCGTTGTCAACTGCAATCCAAATTACAACGCTGCTAGGGAATAGCTGACTTACGTTTTAGTTAGCAGTATTAGATGGTGGGGGTTTCGGCAGGGAGCCTTAAAGAAAGGCCGCCTGCCTATGCTGCTACCTAACGCTTATCGCGTGGTATCTTGAGCGGTTGTTTTGCCGTTTTTTAAACTTGCAGTGCCAACACTCGGTAGGGTTGGCGATTTACCGGCGTCGGACGCACTGCCCGAATCCATTTTTTTATCGCCATTTTGCGTTTCTTCCAGGTCTAAGTCACTAAAATCGGTGGTATTTTCGGATTTTCCGTCGGTAGCAAGGTGGGTTCGCCACTGAAGAAAAGATTCCCGCGTAAATACATAGGGATCCAATGCCGCTTCATCGATGAATTTTAACGAACCTTCAGCATTAGCCCTCGTATTGATCATCGATAATGCTTGGGCAGGGATGCCGACATAGTTGACCGGGTTTGCAGCCGTGTCGAAAACGGCGCCAGGAATACCACGGGTTGTTATCGGACCCAATAACGGCAAGACTAAATACGAACCTTGGGGGACGCCCCAAACAGCGAGCGTTTGTTCGAAATCTTCGTCATTTTGTTGTAAGCCAACAGATTTTGCGACATCGAAAAACCCAGCCATCCCTAATGTCGTGTTCATCAGGAAACGTCCTGTGTCCATGCCGCTTTGGGTGAATTTACCTTGTAATAAATCGTTGGCGACAACGTTAATATTTTTCAGGTTGTTAAAAAAATTAGAGACGCCGGTTTCAACGAAATCAGGCGTGACGAATTTATAAGCATCTGACACCGGTTTGGCTACGTAGTCATCGACACTGTCATTGAAACTATAAATCTTTCGATTAATATTTTCGTATGGATCAGCCTGATTTGCTTCGGAAGATTGTTTAGTTTGGGTTGAAGCGCAACCTTGCATCCCGCCGACAAATACAAGGGCGGTCAAAAATGCTGTTAACTTATCTTTTGTGGGGTTGCGCCGGAAAAACTCAATTGGCTCGTGCATTAAAAAAACCTTTTTACTCAATCGTTACTGCTTCGAGTAATTATCAATCTTCTCGTTAATTTTGGCAATCAGTGCATCAAAGCCTTCGCGTTGTAAAATCGTTGTATATTCGGAACGTTTAAGGGCTAAGTCACTGACACCATTGGCAATAATGTTGATAATGCGCCAACTGTCGCCCTTTTCTTTCAACATGTAATCGAACTTGACGGGCTTGTCGTTGGGTATGTCCAAATGCGAATGTACGACGACACCGCCCCTCGTGGTTTCTTCTTCGTTGTCAAAAGTAAAGCTTTCGCCGTCGTAGTCCTTAAAATTGTGTGCATAAGACGCTATGCTCAAGCGGCTGAATACATCAACCAATTGCTGTTGCTGTTGCTCGTTCAGTTTTTCCCATTCCTTGCCGACAACAATCCGGGCAATTTTTGCCAGGTCGTGGCTGTTGGAGACAGGATCTTTAAGCTTATCGTAACGGCCTTGGAAGCCAAGTTTTTTGCCGTCTTTCATGACGCTGATCAGTTCTTGCTGGAAAGTGTCGACAATCTGTTTTGCGGTGGATTTGCTTTCCGCCAGCACATAGCCGTTATTTATCCCGCCGATGTACAGGTAACATAAGACAATTGATTTCAGGATGATTTTGACCATCGTTTCAGACCTCGTGATATTTAGCATTTCGCTGTGTGCATCAATGTTTTATTCAACGTGAATGGGAATGCCTGACAACGTGGGTACCGGTTTTTCGGTGATATATTGCGGAGCCGGTTCGGGTATCATGTCCCCTTCCGTTTTCGGCCCCCTAAGGGCGGTTAGCAATCCTTTGAGTGGATGGGCCAGCATATCTTCAACGGCAGTCGCTTCGTAACCACAGTGGGCCATACAGCCTGCGCATTTCGGATTTTTGACAGTGCCATATTTTTCCCAAGGTGTGTCGTTAATCAATTCCTGAAAACTGGAGGCAAAGCCTTCGTCTGCTAACAAATAACAGGGTTTTTGCCAGCCGAATACATTTCGGGTTGGGTTGCCCCACGGTGTGCAATCGTAGCTTTGGTTGCCCGCCAAAAAATCAAGGTAAAGGGAAGAGTGGTTCAATTTCCAATTACGGTTTTTCCCGATTTTAAAGATTCCGCGGAACAGCTCCTTTACTGCCGTACCTTTAATGAAAACATCTTGTCTCGGCGCGTGCTCATAGCTGAAGCCCGGTGCGATGGTGATGCCTTCAACGCCTAAAGTCATGCAATAATCCAGGAACTCCGCAACTTCCTTGGCATTTTCGCCTTGGAATAAGGTGCAGTTTACGGTGACCCTAAAGCCTTTTCCTAAAGCCAATTTTATGGCTTCAACGGCGCGTTCGAAAACACCCTCCTGGCAAACGGAAGCGTCATGGCGGTCTTGTAGTCCGTCCAAATGGATAGAGAACGTTAAGTACGGAGACGGTTTGTAATCGTCGATTCTTTTTTTCAGCAACAATGCATTCGTGCACAGGTAGACGAATTTTTTGCGGGCGATGATGCCTTCGACAATTTTGGGCATTTCTTTATGGATCAACGGTTCGCCGCCAGGTATGGAAACCATCGGAGCGCCGCATTCATCGACGGCTTGCATACATTCTTCATAGGACAAGCGCTTATCAAGGATCTCGTCGGGATAGTCGATTTTACCGCAGCCAGCGCAAGCTAAATTACAACGGAAAAGAGGTTCAAGCATCAGCACTAAGGGGTACTTTTTAGCCCCCTTTAATTTTTGCTTCATGAGGTAAGTGGCAACGGTTAACTGCTGGCGTAAAGGAACTCCCACGTTAGTATCTCCAAATCTAGTCAAAATACAGGTATAGCGCATTGGTTGCGTTTAGAAACGAAAAGCAATGCGTGAATCGTTTATTCTGTCGCCCAAAAGCAACATTGTTAACCGGCGGGTTTGGCTTTTTTAAAAACATGCGGTTATGTGTTAAGCCGACGGTTAAGTGTCTTAATTCTCTTTATGTTTAGGTTGTTCGGCTTAGTTAAGATGTGGTCATTAACCTAAGTAATAACGAAGCTTTTTTTAGAAGTTGTATTAATTGTAACACAAGTTTATTTTTAAATTGGTAACAAAACAACATTTTTTTGCAAAATACCAACAAACAGACTATCATGTCAGCAACTTCTTAAGCACTCCGCTTCATAAAGCACGAAAAAAAACATGCGTGGGATCGAATTATCTCCAAACGATATGGCAACACTAAATGCTATGACAGATGACCAGTTTCAAATGGCTCTGTTGGATGGTGTTTCGAGAACATTTGCGCTGACAATACCGCAACTACCTGCAAGTCTTTGCCGCGCTGTGGCAAACGCGTATTTGTTATGCCGGATTGTCGATACGATTGAAGATGAAGTTTCATTGTCCCCTGAGCAAAAAAGGCATTTCTGCCATGCTTTCATTAATATTGTTAAAACAGGGCAACACACGGAAGAGTTCGCCGCCGAGCTTTCACCTCTGCTTTCGGAGCAAACGACGCTTCCAGCCGAACATGTATTAATAAAAGTGATCCCTCGGGTTATTGGTATCACCCGGCAGTTCGATCCAGCACAAATAGAAGCCTTATCTGCTTGCGTAGAAACGATGGCGGAAGGTATGCCGCTGTTCCAGGCTGAAAATATGCGCGGCGGTTTGGCAAAGTTAAGCGATATGGATAGGTATTGTTACTATGTCGCCGGTTGCGTGGGCGAGATGTTAACCAAGTTATTTTGCCATTATTCCCCTGAAATTGCTGGGCATAAGGATGAAATGTTGGTATTGGCGGTTTCATTCGGTCAAGGCTTGCAAATGACTAATATACTCAAAGACATCTGGGATGATGCCGAACGGGGTGTGTGCTGGTTGCCCCAGGATATCTTCACTGAAGTGGGTTACGATTTAAAAGAACTGGGCAAGAAAACCAACGATGCTAAATTCAGGTCAGGTTTATCCCGTTTGATCAGTATCGCGCGCGACCATCTCCATAATGCCCTGAAGTTTACTCAATTGATTCCAAGCCATGAAACGGGTATCCGTAATTTTTGCCTGTGGGCGTTAGGTATGGCTGTGTTAACACTGAAGAAAATTAAAGAAAACCTCGGGTTTACCCGTTCCGAAGAAGTCAAGATTTCGCGGAAAAGTGTTAAATCGACGATATTAGCAACCAAGTTAATGGGCAGAAGCAATACGTTATTGGGCATGCTCTTTAATATGATGGGGCGCGGCTTGCAAGTTCCCGATTGGACTTACAACGTGCCTGTTCCTAAGCACGATAGATATTTAGAGGATTGACAATGTTTACCGACGCACAAAGAGAAACGCGGATACATAATTTACCGGGTACATCGACCCCTATTGTATTTAAAGATGGGCAATTGGATGCCGCCATCGAAAAGGCGCAAACCAAATTGCTAAGCCTGCAAAACAGCAAGGGCTATTGGGTATTCGATTTGGAAGCCGATTGCACCATTCCCGCCGAATACATCATGATGATGCATTACCTGGGCGATATTGATTCGGCATTGCAAGGCAAAATTGCCAATTACCTCCGCTCACGCCAGTCGGCAGACGGCAGCTATCCGCTCTTTACGCATGGCCCGGGTGACATTAGTTGCAGTGTCAAGGTTTACTTTGCGCTGAAAATGGCGGGCGATTCGATCGACGCCTCACATATGGTCAATCTGCGCGCTTGGATTTTGAAACAGGGCGGGGCGGCGAAAGCCAATGTATTTACCCGTATTGCCTTGGCAATGTTCAAGCAAGTGCCGTGGCGCGCCGTCCCCTACATTCCACCTGAAATCATGCTGTTTCCCAAGTGGTTTCCGTTCCATCTGGATAAAGTGAGTTATTGGTCCAGGACGGTGATGGTGCCGCTGTTTATTCTTTGTTCGATGCGGGCAACGGCGCTTAACCCGAACAAAATCGACATATTGGAATTGTTCGTCAACCATCCCGAGGAAGAGAAGCATTATTTCCCGGAGCGGACTTTACTCAATAAGTTTTTCTTGGCCCTCGATAAGTTGGGACGGATTGCTGAACCTTATATCCCAGCAAAAATCCACCAGAAAGCGCTTGACAAAGCGAGGGATTGGACAATCGAACGGTTGAACGGCGAAGATGGCTTGGGCTGTATTTTTCCGGCGATGGTAAATGCTTATGAAGCCTTATTGTTGCTCGGTTTTCCGAAAGACCACGACTATGTTGTCACGGCCCGAAAAGCTATCGATTTGTTGCTGGTGGAGGATGGCGATAAAGTTTTTTGTCAGCCTTGCGTATCTCCGGTATGGGATACGGGCTTGACGGCTTTGGCGTTACAGGAAGTGGATAAACACGCGAACGCCAAGGCCTTGACCAAAGCTTATGACTGGTTGAAAAGTGTACAGTTGTCCGATGAACCCGGCGACTGGCGTATTTCGCGCCCTAATTTGGCAGGTGGCGGCTGGGCGTTCCAGTATGCCAACCCGTACTACCCTGATGTGGATGATACGGGTGTGGTTGCATTCGCTATGGCTGACTCCAATTTGCCCGACCTTGATGAATCCATCCATCGCGCATCGGTTTGGATCGAAGGGATGCAATCAAAAAATGGGGGTTACGGCGCTTTCGATTGCGACAATACTTACTACTATTTGAACGAAATCCCATTCGCCGACCACGGTGCCTTGCTTGACCCGCCTACCGCCGATGTCAGTGCGCGTTGTGTAATGTTGATGGCGCGGGTAGGGAAAGAAAAAGGCTTATACCAGGCGGCCTTACAACGGGCCGTAGATTATTTGCGTTCCGAGCAGGAGAAAGATGGTTCTTGGTTCGGTCGCTGGGGCACGAATTATATTTACGGAACATGGTCGGTATTGCTCGGTCTGGAACAAACCAACTTGCCAAAATCCGATCCGATGTATTTGAACGCCGTAAAATACCTGAAAGGTATGCAACGGCAGGACGGCGGTTGGGGGGAAGATAATTTTAGCTACCACGATACGAGCTTCGGCGGTAAATATCATTTCAGTACTGCGTTCCAAACGGCGTGGGCAGTTATAGGTTTAATGGCGGCGGGCGAAGCGCACAGTGCCGAAGTTAAGCGGGGTATTGATTTCATTCTAAAAACCCAGCAAGCCGATGGCGTTTGGTACGACAACTGCTTTACGGCACCCGGTTTTCCAAGGGTGTTTTATTTGAAATACCACGGGTACGACAAGTTTTTCCCACTTTGGGCGTTGGCAAAGTACCGTAACGAACTTAAGAAAAAGTGATTACTGGCATTGTCGTTGCGTTAACGGAAGAACTGACGACATTAACATCGGAACGGATTAAAAAAGGTTCAATTCATTATTTCAGCGAAAAAATATGGATCATTTATTCGGGGGCGGGCGAAAAAAATGCCCGGCTTGCCGCCGAGTTATTAGTCGATAAAGGCGTTAATCGATTAATTAGCTGGGGTTGTGCGGCGGCTTTGGATGCAACATTAAAACCGGGAGATTTAGTTCTGGCTGAAAGCTGCATCGATACCCGGCAAATGATCTTAGAGCTTGAAAACCAGGCATGGGTAAATGACTTTTTTTTAAGTTTTGATAACCTGTTTCCCGTTCATTTCGGCAGAATAGCTGAAAGCAGGGAGGTTGTTGAAACCGCCGATGAGAAAGCCCGATTAGGAGTTGCGACCGGCGCTATTGCTTTGGATATGGAAAGCACGGCCATTGCCAGAGTTGCTAATTCAAACGGTATTGCTTTAGTTACGATCAGGGTGATTGCCGACACGTTGGCTATGGATCTGCCCAAAGCAGTAAGTTATGCGCTTAATGACGATGGGGATGTGGTGTTAAGAAAACTTCTGTTTTATTTGTTGCGCCGCCCCAGTGAGTTACAAGGGCTGATTAAGCTGGGATTGGCTTTCAATAAAGCAAAAAAGTCGTTGAAGTGTGTGGCTGCCCAGTTAGAGGTTGTTACCCGTTACGGTACAACCTGAATATGGCGCCTGAATTTTATTGTTAAAAATTTAATTTAGTTAAAACAGGACCGGTAAATGTACATACAGCGTTGTTATTCAGTCTTTTGACAAACGCTGTTTACAGACCGTTGATTGGATTTATGAAAACTCCTACGTATTTATTTTTTAGAGCTTGCTATGTCGTTTAGTATTGCTGATCTTTTTGCTAAACATAACCCCGATAAGTTCGAGTTATACGAACACCATTTGAATAACCAGATGGTTAGGGTCTTGAAGACCATCGGCTATGACCGCCATTATAAAAGCGCTGTCGGGCAATATCTCTATGATGAGGACGGTACCGAATATCTGGATTTACTCAGCGGATTCGGCGTTTTTGCGCTCGGACGTAACCACCCGACGATAGCGAATGCCTTAAAAGAAACATTGTCCCTGGATTTGCCGAATCTGGTGCAACTCGATGTATCCGTGCTTAGTGGGTTATTGGCGCAAGAACTTCTCAAGACTACGCCGGAAAATATCAATAAGATGTTTTTCTGTAATTCAGGGACAGAAGCGGTTGAAGCGGCTATCAAATTCGCACGGTTTACGACCAGAAGGGAAAAAATCGTTTACTGCGAACATGCCTATCACGGTTTAACGTTAGGCGCATTGTCCCTGAACGGTGAGGAGATTTTCCGTGCCGGCTTCGGCCCGTTAATTCCGGGTTGTAGCGCTGTGCCTTTTAACGATTTACCAGCCCTTGAGCAAGCCTTGAGTAACAAGGATGTTGCCGCGTTTATTGTCGAACCTATCCAGGGTAAAGGGGTTAACTTACCGGATGGCAATTACCTTAACGAAGTAGAGAAGCTTTGCAAAAAATATGGGACT
>JBGAWU010000359.1:0-3157 GCA_044227425.1 Methyloglobulus sp. | reverse complement strand
GTAAATAAAACTATCATCAAAATGTGCCGCCGCCGCATCGAACCGACTGCAGGCATAATAAACTTTGTCCAGTCTCGACCAATAGATCGCACCCAGACACATCGGACAAGGTTCGCAACTGGTATAAAGGGTGCACCCGTTCAACCGGAAATTATCGAGAGTTTTACAGGCCTGCCTGATCGCCATGATTTCCGCATGCGCCGTTGGGTCGTTGTTCAAGGTGACTTTGTTTGCGCTGGCGGCAATCACACGGTTATTTTTTACGATGATTGCGCCATAAGGCCCGCCTTCCCCGCTTTCAACATTGGCCGACGCCAATTCGATGGCTTGTTGGAGGAAGGCAAGATGCATCGGCACAGCTAATCAAGGTTCAGCGGATTGTTCGGGTCGACGCCTTCCATAAACGGCAGCCGCCGGTCTTGGTTGGTCAGTTGGTAAATTTTTCCGAGCCAATTATTAAAAACGGCTTTTGCCGTATCCCGCCACGTATTATCCAGGTACTCCAAAATCAAATGTTCGGGAAACTCGTCCGCTTTGCTTCCCGTTTGTTTCGCGTACTTCAAATGCGCTTCATAGTCGAGCAACACTTTTTGAACCAAGGGATTGAAATAGTTTTCCGGGAAAGGCGGATATTCCTCCAACTCCCCGCGATAAAAGCGGAGCACTTCGCGCTTATATTCTTTAAGCAAACTGATGTCGTCGTATTCGGGATGGCCTTGGAAAAATACGGTACGGAAACCGTCAGGACTGACTGCCAAATGGACACCGGCTTCTTTACTGGCAACCAACACTTTAAGCCCATGCTGCTCCATGTCGCTTTGAAATATTTCGTTAAAACGGGAATGCGGCACATCGAAACGCGTGTTAATTTCGGCGACCAGCGGATGCGTCCGGTAAAAGGTTTTATGGGAGTACACACCCCAACGTTTTTTGCCGATTGGCGTCCGTTCAATCCCATAACTGTATTGAATTAAAGCATGGGTCGCAAGGCACGAACACAGGATCGACGTAATATGCTCCGTCGCCCAAGAAAATACTTCAGTCAACGGCTGCCAGAAGTCTTCTTCTGTTAGTTTTGCCCCGACGACATTTGCGCCACTAATAATCAACGCATCCAGACCATCTTGTTTTATCTGCTCGAAAGGTTCGTAATATTTATCGATATGGGCTTGCGCTTCAGGGCTGCGCTTTAAACCGTCAATGGTGAACAAATGGACGTGGAATTGCACGATTTGGTTGCAAGCGCCCAATAACCGGAGGAACTGCCGCTCAGTCGCTTCCAATGCCGCGTCCGGCATCATGTTGAGCAGGCCGACGTGCATTTCGCGGATATCCTGGTTTTTGGCGCGGGCCGGATCAAGTATTTCCTCGCCTTCTTCCCGTAAACGGAGAAAGGTAGGTAAGTCATTGTGCGCAATTAAAGGCATAATCTGTACTCTTTTAAAATAATTTTATGCTTTTAATGACTTTGCAATCAATTGCATAAAATCGTCTTCACTACGCACACTTGCGGCTTCGTCAGCATCGATGGTATAGCCGTAACCATCGGCTATCGCTTGGTAACGGGGTAACCTTGATTTGAACAACTCCGGAAAGGCCCATGTAACGAATTCGTCGGGTGGCATTTCGACATCTGAATTGTATTTTTTTAAGGCCAAATACTCCGCAAGCTTTTCTTCAAGAAAGGCATCCCGGTAATACAACGGCTTAGGATCGGTCTTGGCCCGCTTGATAATGGTTTGCTCCAAGGCGGACGGGATTTTGATATAAATAATCAGCGTATGTTGCGCCAGCGTGTCCAGTACGTCTTGGTCATCGAGTTCGCAAACACTGCCGCCTGCATCGTTGATAAAATGTTTGTAACCGTAAATATCATCAGCCTTGGCGATAAATTCGGGTACATCTTTCATGGCGGCAATTTCAGCCTGATGGTGCAGCTTTTGCCGACGCTTAAATTCCTGCAACGAAATTCCGCCCAACTTGGGATTGCCGAGCTTTCCAAGAAAAGCGGAGACCGGTTCTAAATTATCTACGGTTAATTTATTGCTGATATGGATCGAATCGGACAACAACAGTTTTCGCAAAAACGGAACCTGCATGGCTTCGCGTTTGATATTGTCGAGAATGGGTTCTTCAAGGTATTTTGTACCAATCCGGTAATCCCCAGAGTAATGAAACCATTTCGACTTTGGCAATTTATTGGCTAAAGTCGTCTTGCCCGCGCCCGACATCGCCAGCAAGGTAATACGCTTGGACGGCCAATCCAGAAACTCCTTGGCGCTCATTCTCATTTTATTATCCTTGTTTAATCCAGATAATCCTCAATATCCATGTCATCGAGATTAGGCCTGTGTTCATCGGTATCGGTATAGCCTAAATCGTCCGTTTCAAGATCGTCGAAAGGCGCGCTCCAATCTTCCGGATCTTCGATGTAGTCGAAGGTGGACGAGTACCAGCTTTCGTTGTCGTACTCACCGATGTCGCCATTCAAGTATTGGACTTCAATGGATTCGTTATCATCTTCGATGTTGATGACTTTGAATTTGAGATTGTTCTCTAAATCCTTGTACCAGCTACCGACGATGGGATCTGCTATGGTTGTCATGGTCATTACCTCAATATTTTAAAAACAGGTATCAAAATTACGATGTGTGGCGGCGGTTAATAGACATAGCGCATATTTGATTTGTAGCGGAAGTGCGATGAATCCCAACTGCCCAACATACCCGTCTTGCAATGCTGATTAACATTTATATACGTCTTATTTATAGAGGATGTAGCGCTTTCTTGCAAGGGTTTGCTGTGCTACGATGCTTGCATGTTTAATTTCTGGTGAGTGTTTAATACGATGCAGGAAATATTGATTGGCGGCGAGGATGGCATCAAGGTTGCGATGGATGCATCGATGGGCAACCGACACGGCATGATTTCCGGAGCGACCGGAACGGGCAAGACAATTACCTTGCAAATTTTGGCTGAAGGGTTTTCGAAAATCGGTGTCCCGGTTTTTTTGGCCGACATCAAGGGCGACTTATCCGGTATAACCGTTGCCGGTCAGCCTAATCAAAAGATCACCGAGCGAATCCAGCAAATAGGCCTCACCGATTATCAGTACCATGCCAACCCTTCCGTATTCTGGGATATCTTTGCCCAAACG
>JBGAWU010000358.1:0-3162 GCA_044227425.1 Methyloglobulus sp. | reverse complement strand
TATCTGGGCGTTGAAGTCGATGATGCCCTAGAGATGGCGGAGCATCTGGAGGTTTGATCGTTTTCTTATTGGCAAATGGCTGATATTTACAGCCATTTGCTTACAAATTTGTTTTTAGCCATTGACCGTTTTTTTAAATATTTGCGGCTTTATCTGCCATGATTTAAGCTAGTCACATATCTAGTCACAGGAGGCAAATATGAAAATTTGGCCAGTACAAGACGCAAAAGCCCGCTTCAGTGAATTGTTAGACGCCTGTGTCAGTGAAGGGCCCCAGGTTGTAACCCGGCGTGGGACAGAAACTGCCGTCCTCGTCCCGATCGACGAGTGGAAACGCCTCAATAATGCAGCGCGTCCTTCGCTCAAGGAACTGCTCATGTCGGATGAAGCCCGCTTTGACTTCGATTTACCTCCGCGCGGAAGAGCAAAGCGTCGATCAGCACCAGCTCTTTAAAGATGCTATGTTTCTCCTCGATACCAATGTCATTTCTGAGCTACGAAAAAACCGTCCGCACGGGTCGGTTGTCGCTTGGCTGGAAGGTGTGGCGGATAATGACCTCTTTATTTCAGCGGTAACGCTTGCCGAAATTCAGGCGGGCATTGAAATCACCCGTGAGCAGGATCCTGCCAAATCGGCTGAAATTGAACATTGGCTCGACCAAGTAGGATCAACTTACAATATATTGCCGATGGATGCCTTTACATTCAGGCTTTGGGCAAAAATGATGCATCGTCAATCCGATACGGTTTATGAAGATGCTATGATTGCTGCCACTGCAATCGTCCATAAATTAACCGTGGTTACCCGGAATGTACGGGACTTTGAACGATTCCAGGTTCATCTATTAAATCCATTTGAGAATTAATGTACATAAATACAATGGCTCATAGCATTAGTGTTTAAGAACCCAAAGGAAGATCCCCACCAATAAAGAATTCAATTGAGCGTTACTGTCAGCTATGGCTGGTTCGACGGTCATCTCCGCCTAGGACATCTGAATTTAGCGGTCACTTTCGGTAGAGAAAGCAAAATTATAAAGTGTGATTGATATAAAAAAATCCTATAATTCATAAAGCTACATCGCACTCGAAAGCAGGTAAGGCATTTTCGCCCTATAATCATTTCTGTTTACACGATATCACCCGAAGCATGGGAAACATTATTGTCACTGAAAACTTGGGTAAATCGGTGCCGACCGCCAATGGCGATCTCCATATATTGGCTGGCATTAATCTTCAGATAGCCAAAGGTGAGAGCGTTGCGGTAACGGGGGAATCAGGTTCCGGCAAATCCACCTTGATCAGTTTGCTGGCCGGATTGGATAACCCGACATCCGGTTCAATCCTGGTTGGCGGCCGTTCGTTGACTGGCATGGATGAAGACGGCAAGGCGGAATTGCGTAACCGCTTGGTCGGCTTTGTGTTCCAGTCATTCCAACTCATGCAAGGTTTGACCGCGCTGGAAAACGTCATGCTGCCCTTGGAATTGCGTGGCGATAAGCATGCCAAGGCCTCCGCCGCCGCCCTCCTCGGCAGAGTTGGCTTAACGAACCGGCTAAGCCATACTCCCCGCCAGCTTTCCGGCGGCGAGCAACAACGCGTGGCGTTGGCGCGCGCTTTCGTGACCAACCCAGCACTCTTGTTTGCCGATGAACCCACCGGAAACCTTGATAGCCACACCGGGGCAAACATCATCAAGTTATTGTTTGAACTGAACAAGGAAAACAACACGACATTAATACTGGTCACCCATGACACGGCCTTGGCGTCACGCTGCCATCGCGTGATCCGCTTGGTTGCCGGGAGGATGGGGTGAAATCCATTAACCTGGCATTCCGGTTTTTATGCCGGGATATCCGTGCCGGCGAATTGACCTTGTTGTTCTTGGCCTTGTTGATAGCGGTCTCCTGCTCTACCGCCATCACCCTTTTTTCTGAACGTTTGGAGAGGACAATGACCGAACAGGCCGCCGATTTTATGGCGGGTGACCTGGTGATCAACAGCCCTTACCCACTGGCCGGTGATTGGCTGCAAAAAGCGTCCGCCATCGGCTTGGCGCAATCGCAAACGGCGGAATTTTCCAGCGTATTAATGGAACACGATGCCATACTACTGGCCGGCGTTAAAGCGGTGAGCGACAATTATCCGTTGCGTGGATATTTGAAAACGGTCAGTTCCGATCATTCTGCCGAAACGGTAGCGCATGAAGGGCCGAGACCCGGACAAGCCTGGGTGGAAAACCGAGTGCTGACGGCATTGGCCCTTAAGCTTGGCGATAACGTCACCGTAGGCGAAAAACAGCTGCAAGTCAGTAAAATCTTGAGCTATGAGCCTGACAAGCACGGCGACCTTTATGGCCTTTCCCCGCGCGTCATGATGCACGAGGAAGACATGGCGCAAACCGGGATCATCCAGCCCGGCAGCCATGTCCATTATTTTTACCAATTCAAAGGTGACCCAAAGCAGGTTGCTGAGCTCAAACGTTGGATAAAACCAAAACTCAGCCTGTCGCAACGACTCCTGGATATCCGTGAAGACCGTCCTGAAATCGGTTCCGCCTTAAGCCGCGCAGCACGATATCTGGGCATTACCAGCCTTACCGTCATCATGATATCCGGCGTAGCCATTGCGATGGCTACACGGCGTTATGTCGAACGGCACCTTGACACCACCGCCATCATGCGCTGCCTGGGCAGCAAGCAAAATGACGTGCTTAAACTTTTTCTCGGTCAGTTCCTGATCCTAGGTGCCGTGACCGGTTTTGTAGGTTTCGGTTTAGGTTGGCTGGCGCAAGCCTTACTGTTCATAAAGCTCAGTTATTTGTTGCCAGAAACCATCGCCGACCCCAGTTATCTGACGGTTGTAAGCGGAACGCTGACTGGCCTGACGGTGCTGGTCGGTTTTTCCTTGCCGCCTTTACTGCAACTCAAAGGGGTGCCTCCTGCCAGGGTGCTGCGCCGGGATTTGACACCCAAACCCACCTGTGCCTGGCTGGTTTACGGGCTTGCGCTCATGATTTTAGGGCTTACGGCATGGCGTTATACCCAAAATGTAAAGATGACGTTGACGTTTTTCGCCGCCGTTTTTTTGTTGCTGTCGAGTTTGACATCCATCCTTTATGCCGTCCTGAGTTTTTCCCGCAGAATCCTAACCAGGCTAAGG
>JBGAWU010000357.1:0-3179 GCA_044227425.1 Methyloglobulus sp. | reverse complement strand
CAACAGCCAATTTTTGGGAATTAAATTGCGCCGAGGTGAGTTCGCGGATTTTTTCCAGCCGTTTGCCATTGAAATCCTTTTCTGTTTGAGCCCTTAGCCATTCGGTATAAACGCCAGAAAGTTCAACGCTGTTAAATTGCCAACGGTCTTCTTTGGGCGTCTTTCCAATGGGTAAGCGCGCAACGACGGCACCGGTTACAATTAATAAAGGGGTATTAATACGAGTTTTTTGTACCGTTGAAATGTTAAGTTTTTTTTCCAGAAGGCTGCCTGATTTGACACTAATGAGGCGTTGCTTGAGTAGCTGGACGACTGGCGAAGTTTTCGCCGCGGCCCCTTCTTTGGTGTCGGATACAGTCCTGATAAACCGTGAGCCCAAAAGCACAATAGCCAATATTATGCAGGCTATCGCCAGAATCTTTATGGCGGACAAGCGCTTGATGAAGAGGGATAAAAGAATCATCGGGCTATTTCTTTGCCGATAGCGGCGTTCAGTTGGTTCAGAGAATGCCAATAATTGGAGCGTCCGCTGATGTGGACACGATAGGTTTCTAAATAAATCCGTTGCGCATCCAATACCTCGATCAGGGTTTTACCGCCTAATTCATAGGCCTCGGCGATTTTGTTCCGCACATTTTGGGCCGCCTCCAGCTGCCCTGGATCGTCATAACTCAAATATTGATAAGAGGTGGCAAAAGTTTTAACGGCTTGGTCAATCTCTGCGCGTAAGTCAACAAGCTGGCCTTGCAAATTGAATTGCGTTTGATTTTTAATGGATTTTGCTTTGGCAATGTTACCCTGGTTCCTGTCGAAAAGCGGTACAGTTACATTTATTCCAGCCATCCATGAGTTGGCATCAGGAAAACCGATGGCCTGTTGCTGGAACTGCCGGGAATAACCAATGCTGGGTGTGACTTGAGGATAGGCTTTCCTTTCTTCCAGCTTAATGTCGGCCTGTGCTTTATCCAGTTGCCGACGTAAAGTAATTAAATCGGGCCTATTTTCTTCGGCCAGTTTAAAAGCAACTTCGGAATCTAACGGTTTAATTGGATCAGCAACTTCCAGCGAACCTACCACTTTAATGGGCGTATTTCCGTCAATTCCCAGTAAGGCGCGCAGCCGGTTAAGGGCGCTGGCTAGGTCGAGTTCGCGTGTGTGTAATTCGCGTTGGGCCGTGAAAATGGAGAGCTTAATTCGGTCGGACTCAATGGTGCCAACGCCGCCGAAAGCCACGCGGTTAAGGATAATCTGTTCCATTTCGGCTAGATTGTCCTGATTTTCATGGGCGAGGTCCACCATGGCCTCCATCTCGAGGACATCGTAAAACGCGGAAATTACTGCGGCTATCCTTAGTCGTACGGTGTTGGCGAAATCGGCGGAAGCCGCTTCGATGCCTTGTTTGCTGGATGCAATCGCCGCCGCTCTCTTCCCGAATAAAAACCAATCAATTGGGGCGCTAATATTAAAATCGAATTGTGGCGGCCCTCCCTGCCGGTTGACTGTAAATGACCGATTTAGGGGCAATAATTGTATGTCCGTGTTTATTTGCGGGTTCGGTATCAATCCTGCGGTAATGAGGTCGGCTTCAGCTTGGTTAATATTTTCCAAGGCAGCCATGATTCTCGGGTCTGATTTCAAGGCCGTTTGCACCGCTTGGTTTAAGGTAAATTCTTTAGCTGCGGCAGCCGTTTCCTGGGACGGCAATGTCGAGCTGTTTTCAATCGGTGCGGATTGGGGTGGGGAAGCATCCACAGTCGTTATTTTGGCATCTTCCATATAGCGTGGTAACGAAGCGGGCTTGTAACTTTGCTCCGCACAACCGCCCAGAAATACAAAAATCAAAGCAGAAAATAAATTTGTTAACAATAAAACGCTTACGTTAGCTAAGGGATCATGATCCATAAATCATGTAGTGCTTGGTGTTCAATTGTTTAAGTTTTAAATCCATGGTTGCAAATTATACAATGCCCATTAACAGTCGTTTGATTTTTTTCTTAATAAAAAACCCCGGTCATTCAAAAAAGGGCTACAAAAACTCATAGATTCGTGGTGATTAAAAAGTTGCGGATGTGGGTGCTTTTTGAGAAATTGTGGCTTTTCAGAAGCAGGCATGGATAGGCTGGTGAATTTCGCCTGTTGCTGTTTCACGAATGGTCGAAAAGTTTATATAGGCTGTAGAAAATGTTGGCTGAAGCCAATACGATGATCGTGCAGATCGTAAATTGCATTCCTAGCACACGGTAGCGCAGGTTTTCAGACAACAAGCCTTTAGCATGGGTGATGCGGCCAATAACGAGGGCTATTCCGGCGATATGTATGACCCAGAAAGGAATCCCGCCGAGTTCCAGAAACACAAGCAAGATGAGTGAGATGGGTATGTATTCGGTGGCATTGCCTTGCGCCCGGATTGCATTTTGGAGCGCCGGGATTCCGCCATCCCCTAACCTGACTTTATTCGCTCGACGTAATTTGATGACGTTAAACGATAACCAGACGATGATGAGTGCCAGGATTCCGGCGTAGATTCCGCTGACCACAATTTACCCCCTTAAAGAATGCAATGATTTAGCCGCCATCGAATTGAGTTAACAGGATCTGTTGCGCGGAACCAGATTACACGATTGATGCCAGGCTCCGTATTGTCATGGCTAGGCTAATAAAACGGGGCATTACGCCCCGTTAGAATTTTTACAGAAATAATTTAAAAATGTTCAATGCTTACAAAGCACAGAAGTTAGCAGGCGCATCATCTTCGTTAATCTGCCAACTGCTGGATCCCATCGAGCAACCACTTAGTTTGATTAGGATTATTCGGTTTAACGAAATGCCAAACTTCCCGCACCTGGCTTGCTTGCGCTTCGAGATCTTCGCGCAAGATGGCGTCGAACAGTACGACGGCTTCTATTTCACTACCGATTTCGCGAACTTCCAGCAATTCCGCTTCGATTTTCAGCACATCGGTATGGTTTTCTTCCATTGAAGCTTGTAGTTGGCTTTGGATTTCTGCAAAGACTTTGTCAGTCGTTAAACCTCTGATTTCAGCCAAGTCACGGGCATCCCAAGCTTTCTGTAAGGTTTTATAGGCGATTTTAGCGCCGTTCAAAAAGGCTTTTTCGTCGAAACCTTTAGGTATGGCTACGGACGAAAAGTCCGCGTCCTGACCGGTTAAAGGCTGGTCG
>JBGAWU010000356.1:0-3191 GCA_044227425.1 Methyloglobulus sp. | reverse complement strand
CCTATGAACATCATTACCGTGAGGAAATATTTCAAGCCCTACACACCAACCATCAACGCGGACGCTGGGCGAAACGGGATACACCACCGGTTTCGCAAATCATCTTTTGCATGGATGACCGCGAAGAAAGTTTTCGACGCCACCTGGAAGAACTTGAACCGGCAATAGAAACCCTGGGCGCCGCGGGCTTCTTCGGTGTCGCCATGAATTACAAGGGGCTGGATGACGAAAGGGTAACGCCATTATGTCCGATTGTAGTCACACCAGCCCATGAAATCCGGGAGCAGCCCCGTCCCCAAAACGACAAAGCGCTACAGAACCATCAAAAAGGAAGAAAACGTATCCTTGCTTTTGCCAAGCTGACCTATCACGGCTTACGGAATTATCTGCTGACATCACAATTTTTGATGATGCTGATTGCGCCGGTTTCTCTGTTGATATTGTTAGCGAAATCATTCATCCCGAAACCGCAATACGAGGGCTTTAGTAAACTCGCAAAACACTTATTGGTCAACGTAAAAACACAACTCTTCTTTACTTCGACCGATACTATTACCCTAGCAACTCCGACAAAGCCTAAATTGGGCTTCACCGAAACCGAACAGATCGACCGGATCGCCGGTTTTTTGCGTAATACCGGATTGACCTATGGTTTTTCCGAACTCATCGTGTTAATGGGGCACGGCTCCATCAGCCAGAACAACCCGCACCTCGCCGCCTACGATTGCGGCGCTTGTAGCGGCAGGCACGGCGGCCCCAATGCCCGCTTATTCGCGGCGATGGCCAATGACACCGAAGTCCGTAAAGGTTTAGCTGAGCGCGGCATCCACATTCCTGCCGACACCTGGTTTATCGGCGCTGAACACAACACCTGTAACGAAGATATCGTCTGGTTCGATGAAGACGACATTCCCGGTGAACGGCTGGCTGCATTTAAAAAACTGCAAGACCAGTTAAACCACGCCCAACACCTTTCCGCGCATGAACGCTGCCGACGTTTGGCGTCCGCCCCCCGAAACCCCGAATTAAAAGAAGCACTCAACCACATTGTCGAACGCGCCACCGATTTTTCCCAAGCCCGCCCCGAACTCGGCCACGCAACCAATGCATCGGCAATTGTCGGCAGACGTTCGGTTAGTCAAGGTGCTTTCTTCGACCGCCGTATGTTTTTGATTTCCTATGACCCAACCCAGGATCCGGACGGTAAAATTGTCGAAGGCATTCTTCTGAACGTCGGCCCGGTTGGCGCCGGTATTAACCTTGAATATTATTTTTCAACCGTCAATAACGACCGTTTAGGCTGCGGAACGAAAGTACCTCATAATATCGTCGGGCTGTTTGGCGTCATGGAAGGGACAAGCAGCGATTTGAGGACCGGGCTGCCCAGCCAAATGATTGAGATTCACGAGGCCATGCGCCTGCAACTGATCGTTGAAGCAAAAACCACCGTCCTTGAACAAATCTACGACCGCCAGCCTAGCTTAAGGGAATTGATTGCCGGAGGCTGGATACTCTTGAGTGTCATCGACCCCGAGACCGGTGTCATCTCCGTTTTTAACCGGAGAATAGGCTTTGTGCCTTGGCAGGCCGAACCGGCGGAACTCCCGGTTTTCGAAAAATCGACCGATTGCTACTACAACAAAACATTGCCGGTCGCGCCGGTATTGATAAAACAACCCGACTTGGCAGCTGCCTAATATGGATGCTTTAGCCGTACTGATCCCGATTATTCCACTATGCGCCGCCGTTGTAATCGGGATTGGCCAACTCTTCGGCCAAATCAATAGCGAAGCCCATGAATCCTTTACCTCGTTAACAACTTCCTGGGCAATCAGCATGGCCTGTTTGCTGGCGTTAACTTTATTCGGCGCGGATTGTTTACAAAAAAATAACGGCGAATTTACGCTAGGGTTGTGGTTAACCAGCGATACGCTGAAAATAGGTTTTAGCTTCATTACCAGCGGTTTCAGTGTCAAACTGACGGCTTTATTTTCCTTGCTTCTGCTGGTAATCATCCGGTTTTCGATAAACTACATGCACCGGGAAACCGGTTTTCATCGGTTCTTTTTTATTCTGAACCTATTTTCTTCCGCCATGCTGCTACTGGTCCTATCCGGAAACGCCTTCGGAACTTTCGTCGGCTGGGAAATTGCCGGCCTGTGTTCGTATTTATTAATTGGCTATGCTTACGACCGTCCGGTTGCAGCCGCGAATGCAACACGCGTATTCGTAACGAACCGTATTGGCGACGCCTTTTTTATTTTAGGCATCGGATTATGTTACGCCTGGCTTGAAAGCCTGGATTGGGTGGATATTAACCAATCCTTCAGCGAGTTAACCAAGGGCGAAGCTGCCTCGATTGCACTTTGTTTCGCCATTGCGGCGTTGACAAAATCCGCACAACTACCTTTTTCGCCTTGGCTTGCCCGATCGATGGAAGGCCCCACCCCGTCGAGTGCGGTTTTTTACGGCGCCATCATGATCCATGCCGGGGTATATTTGATGATATTGCTCGCGCCTTTAATCGACCAAACGCCTTTGGTTCGCGGTTTGCTCATTTTTTCCGGCGCGACAACCGCCCTGTACGGTTATTTTTCAGGCTTAACCCAAACCGATGTAAAAAGCTCCCAAATTTTTGCAACATCCGGGCAATTGGGACTGATGTTCTTGGAATGCGGATTGGGCATCTGGCAGTTGGTAAGCTGGCATCTTTGCGCCCACGCCATTGTTCGGTGCTATTTATTGCTAACCGCACCTTCTTTTATGTTTAACATTAAAGATAATCCGATAACACCGGTTGCACCTTTTTGGGCTAACAAACATGGCCTGTTTACTGCCTCCCTCCAGCGTTTTTGGGTAGAACAGATTACCGATTGGATCCTGGTGAAACCGGTCAGGCATCTGGCCCGTGACCTCAGTTATTTTGACGACAATATCGTCGACCATCTTATGGGAATTCCCGCTCCTACGATGAATGTAGCGTCGTCAATCGCACAAATCGAAGAACGCGCGCTGAGCGCCCGCCTGGAAAACCGCAATACCCGCTTTGTTAACGGAAAAGGCTTGGTTTCAACTATTACAAATCGAATTGCCGATTTAGTGCACTGGTTTGAAGACCGCTTGGTATTGCAAGGCGTCGGTAAAGACACGCTGCATTTTGGTCGCCATATCGGCCATTTGGCAAACCAATT
>JBGAWU010000355.1:349-3197 GCA_044227425.1 Methyloglobulus sp. | reverse complement strand
CGGCCTATGCAATCGACCGCATCAAGGAAAAAGAAGGCGCTGATGAAAAGCCAAGCTATGTACAAATTAAAACGGAAGACATAACGATTCCTGAGTTTGCCCAGCAAGTTAAGCCGAAAATAGAAAAACCAGTCATCAAAGAATTCCTGCATGATTCGCCTGCCCCTGCGCCGGTTATTAGTAAGGGTGAGTCGGCAAGCCTAATCAAGCGTTTTTGGCATAAACTGGTAGGCTCGACTGACGAAAAAATAGAAGAACCGCAGCCCGAAGTGAACAAGAACGGCGGGCAGCCTGATGAAACCCGCCGTGGCAGGTCGCGTAACAATAAACGAAGCCAATCTTCAAATAAGGAAAGCAATGGCAACCGTCCGCCGAGAGGCCAGCAAGGCAGGGATAACCGGCCTAACCGTTCCCAGGAACAGCGTTCTTCAGCCGGGCAAGAACCTCGTCCGGATAGTGCCAAACCGTATGAAAACGGTCGGAATGAAAAACGCGAGTTAATTCCTTCCCAGGCGGAAGAAAAAGGTTACAATTCGGTCGCCACGCCAGTAACGCAACCAGGAATTGATGATAGCCCGAGGCTAGAAGCTGTTGACGGTGTGTATGATGGTAATGGTAATCAGGATGAAACCACCGTAACGGCAAATAGCCCCGAACAGAAACCTCGGTCAAACAATAAAAGAAACGGTTCGAGACGGGGACCAAATCGCAGAAGGCCGCGAAATCCGAATTTTAAACGTTCTGAAGGAGCGTCGGCAGACGGCGACATAAATCAAGAAAACGTTCCTGAGCGGGCGGCAGAAATTTCCAGGGAAAGCAGTGGCAGCGCTTCGTACGATGCTCCGGCACCCTACAATAAAGTCTCGACCGATTCGT
Source organism: Methyloglobulus sp. (assembly GCA_044227425.1). GTDB lineage: Bacteria > Pseudomonadota > Gammaproteobacteria > Methylococcales > Methylomonadaceae > Methyloglobulus. Next base: position 2,321 of record JBGAWU010000355.1, on the reverse strand, counting down.
TCGACGAGAGTTAATTGACCGCTTTGAAAGGTCGTTTATGGGGCCGGTTATTTCTTTGGATGTCGCGCTATCTGCTCAGACGTTAACGCTTTTTGAGAATGATAAGCCGATTGTCACCTATCCGGTTTCAACCGCTAAAAATGGGGCCGGTGAAAAAAAAGGCAGTGAATGTACACCCAGAGGGTGGCATCGCATCAGGGCAAAAATCGGTTCCGGCCGGCCGACAAATACAGTTTTTGTCGGCAGACGTCCGACCGGCGAAATTTATAACGCCGAATTAGGTAAACAATATCCGCAACGCGATTGGATACTTTCACGTATCCTATGGCTAAGCGGGCTTGAATCGGGTAAAAACCGTTACGGCGACGTCGATACCTTTTGGCGCTATATCTACATCCACGGGACGCCCGAAGAGCATTTGATTGGTGCGCCTGTATCGCACGGATGCATCCGCATGAAAAATAGGCATTTATTGGCGCTATTCGAGAGAGTGGCGGCAGGTACAAAGGTTTTTATCCATCCGTAACATTAGGTTTTTCTGTTTTAGAATTGAAGATTCGGTTTAATAACAATCTAGCGTTTAACCGTCAGGTGTAAATGCCCCGTTTTGTCTTGGGAATTGAATATGACGGAAGCGATTTTTGCGGTTGGCAGTGGCAGCCAGACCGGCGGAGCGTCCAAAGCGAATTGGAAAACGCTCTATCGAAAGTCGCGAACCAGCCCGTAACGGTTGTTTGCGCGGGCAGGACGGACGCGGGCGTTCATGCACTGGAACAAATCGTCCACTTCGATGTCACTGTAGAGCGTGGTAATGATGCTTGGTTGTTAGGCGGAAATTCGAATTTACCCGATGATATCAGGATTTTATGGGTAAAAGAGATCCAAAACGATTTTCATGCGCGTTACAGCGCATTAGCTCGACTGTACCGTTATGTGATCCATAACCGGCCTGTTAAATCGGCATTGCAACCGAGCCAAGTAACATGGTGTTACCATCCGTTAGACGAGGAGGCCATGCATTTAGCGGGGCAACACCTCGTCGGGAATCACGATTTTTCTTCATTTCGGGCTAAAGGATGTCAGTCGTTGAGTCCCTTTAGACAAGTGCATTTTATAGACGTGTCCAGGGACAAGGATAAAGTGATGGTTTTAGTTTGTGCGAATGCTTTTTTGCATCATATGGTCAGAAATATTGTGGGTGTATTAATGGCCATAGGTGTCGGCAAGCAATCTGCAAATTGGACGTTGGACTTGCTCGCCGCCAAAAAGCGCGAGCTGGCGGGAGTGACGGCACCGCCCTACGGTTTGTATTTAGAGGCAGTACATTACCCAGAGGGTTATGGTTTCTTGAAACATCCGGCTTTTAATAAGTTACCCCATGACATTAAACGGTTTGGGTAATTTGAGACCGCCATTTACCGTGGCTGTAAATTTATCGTTTTTTCAATAGTTTTATTCGGGTACGTAATATTATGATTAATATGATCAACCATGTCGCTTTCCAAATTCACGGTGGAGGGACGGGCGAAGGTTTTGCAGGCAGCCTTGCGAGCCTGTTAGAGTCTTTAGAAAGCTTGTTTGGGAAGACGCCGCCGGAAATGTTTGCGGCAATAATGCCTGGCATAGCGGCTTTGGAAAATATCCATCCATTATTTGTACATTACCCGATTGCTTTATTTACTACGTTCTTTATTTTCGATCTGCTAGGATTTTGTTTTAAAAAACCAGAGTGGCGTTATCTTGCCAGTTGGTTGTTGTATCTCGGCACGATTGCCGCCGCATTTACAGTGCTTGCCGGTTTGTCTGCCGCTGACTCCGTAGAGCATAGTGAAGAAGTGCATGAGATTATGGAAACCCATGAACATATCGGTATCACTGTGCTTGCATTGGCGCTTTTTCTTTCTGCGTGGCGCTTAAAACAGTGGGGTATACAATCGACGGGAGCGAATTCTTTATTTATAGGCTTGGCTGG
>JBGAWU010000355.1:0-339 GCA_044227425.1 Methyloglobulus sp. | reverse complement strand
GCTGGAGTTCTTTGTTTGCTGTTATCGCTAGGCGCCGATTTAGGTGGTTTGATGGTCTACCACTATGGTGTTTCGGTAAATCCATCCGCCCTTGCCAGTGGAACGCCCGGTCAGTCCCAAAACGGAACGTCAGGAAGTACCAATGACACCATCCAGGAAAACGAGGGTAGCCCCCACGACCATGAAGGGCACGACCATTCACACGGCGGCCATCACCATCATTCGCATTAATTGCTGCTATTATTTTGAGAGGTGATAAGCAGAGAAGCTCATTACCTCGACAGAAAAACGAAAACATTACATATAGCCAATTTTCGGTTTACGGACACAAAAAACCAA
>JBGAWU010000354.1:0-3205 GCA_044227425.1 Methyloglobulus sp. | reverse complement strand
TCGGCGACTTCATTTGGATTGGAGATGTCAACTTGATAAGCGTTGACATCCACGCCATCCGCACGGATAGCTTGGGTGGCATCCGCTAATGCGGCCTCTTTAATATCTAAAATAGCCAAGGAAGCCCCTTCCATGCCGAGACGCCTTGCGATGTCATAGCCCATGCCGGTAGCGCCACCCGTGATGACTGCCTGTTTTCCTTGAAATCGATTACTCATCATCGTTTTGATTTATCCATAGGTTTACATGCCATTAAAATGAGGATCGCCGGCGCGTAATCGACATAATTGGATGAAATAACTGGGGCTGATAAATAATTCGTCCATATCAGCCAAATCGTCTATCGTTAGTCCTTTTTTTACCAGGTAATTAAGATACTGAAAGCCATCTTTTGCACCATAGCCAATATGGAAAGCGCCTAAAATTTTACGGGTATCGCCATCGATAATCAGCTTTTGAAAGCCCGACATGCGCGGCTTCGCCATCAAGTACAGCATCATCCGATCGCCTGCCGGCAACCCTATATCAAGCCCGTTGGGGTTATCGGGCGGTAGTTTCATGATTTTCACATTGGCAAAACGTTGGCGCGCTTCTTCTTCGCTTAACCCTAGCCAACAGACCTCGTAATGCGTATGCATAAAATCAGGGTAACCAGCCGCTTCATACTCGCTCACTTGCCCCATGATATTTTTAGCGGCGCACACACCTTCCTTCCTGGCTTTAAACATTTCCATTGGAGGGCCGGTGACATCACCGACGGCATAAACATGGGATACTGAGGTTTGCATGTGTCGATTGACTTTGATGAAGCCTTTATTGTCTATATCCAAACCCAATATTTGGGCAACCTGTCCTGAGTTGGCCTGTTCGCCTAGTCCCATAAAAACAAAATCGGTATCAACATTGATAATGCCGTCGGAGGTTTTTATAGAAACCGACTTTACCTTACCCTGCGAATCTCCTTGAATATCCATTACTTCGGCATTTTCCAAAAACTCCATGCCTTGTTCTTCCATCATAAGGATGGCGTAGGTACGGGATTCGGCATCTTTAAGCATGGGCATTATTTTATGCCTTGCTACCACAAGAGTACGCCGTCCGGTCGCATTAAAAAAACAGCCGTATTCAATCGCCGATTTTCCCCCGCCGATGACGACTATCGTATTACCCGGCTCAAAATCTAGGTTTTCAACCAAAGTTTGGGAATTAAATACGCCTTTTAGTTTTGAACCTGGGATATCTGGTTCGAGGGGTTTCGCCCCCAAGGCCAAAACCAAATTCTTAGCATGGATCTTGCGGTCGCCAACTTGAACAGTATGGGCATCGATAATTGCGAACTCTGCATTCAACACAAACTCCAATCCCAGTTGCTCTTTACTTTGGAAGTTCATCACGGCATGGGGACCCGTCCTGCCGGTTCGAAAGAGTTCAACGATGTCCTTGATGGATACGATTTTGTCGTTAAAATTTTGAAACCAGAGCTTGCCGGAAAAGGTGCGCTCCAGCATCAATTGCGCTGCGCAGTCAGAAAACAAGTGATGAGGCACACAAGCTTGATGGGGGCAAGAACCACCCAGAAACGGCCAGCGATCGATAATCAGCACCCGCCCGCCAAGGGCGCACAAATAAGCCGCGCCAAAACGTCCTGCGGCGCCGCCACCTAGAAAAATGGCGTCAAATTCGCGGTCGTCGTTTGGGTTTATATTGAATATAGGAGTTTTACTACTGGTTTCCAGTATTTCGACAACTAATTGTTGCCATTTCTCGATGCTAAAGCTGTCTGCCCAAACATCCATTGGTAGCCGTCCAGTCTTATTATTTAAGTAATTTCGTCACTATGTAAACTAGCTAACTATCTTGTTGGCTTGGGAAAGAACCAAGCCAACTTAAGAATTAGTGCCCATTCATTTCGCTAGCTCATTACGGACTATTTTTGCCCCCTCGACTAAAGCATGTAATTTGTCTTGACAGATATAGCGTTGCAACAAGATTAGCCCGCAGTCAGTCGTAACGCCCAACTGGTCTGCTGGGACTACCGTGAGTAATTGGCGAATCTTTGCTGCGACCTGTTCGGCGGTTTCGGTGACTGTGCTTTTGACATCGATTACGCCAGCCCAGAACATCATGTCCTTGGGGATTGGATGAGATTTAAGAATTTCCAGGCCAGAATCTTCAAAAGGTAAGCGTCCTATACCTTCTATATTGAAGACATCGATATTGAACTCATACGACTTAGGAACGACTGAAGAAGTCGGATTTGGTTTTTTTGCGTCTTTGGAACGCTTGGTTAAATCAAAAATTTCACCAGCAGCTGCTGTATCATCAGGATAATATGCCGATGTGCCACCCCAATTACCCCAGCAAATATGGCAGACAATTTTCGCATTTTTCACGCCCGCTACAGCGCGGTTGAAGGCTTCGATAGCCCAATCTTCATAAAAATAAGGGCAGGTAAATTCGTCGAGTTGTATGTACTCAACCCCTAATTCGTCAACCACTAAAATATCTTCGTTGATAGCGGCGGCAATCGCCATGGCGCGATCGCGGCTATTGGAGTAATGAAGGTCATTGGTGCATTGCGCCAACACCTGAATACCGGTGTATTGGACTTTAACGGGTTTGTTAGTCGCCCGCTTGAGGGCTCGTGCTTGTTCGACCATGATTTGACCACGGCGTTTGATTTCCTGCGTTACCGTGGCGGAATGTAATCGGCTGTATATAGGAAAGCCGAGATGACTACCGGAAAGGTCATAACCGAGCCGGTTAAAGTAGTAATAAAGGGCGGCATCGGCATAGTTATCGCCATGTAAACGCCCGTCGGCGATGATGTCGAGTCCTGCATTGACTTGATCGGTGACTATGGCCGCCATTGCATCCTCCAACGCCTCCCGCCACATGGCATCTGGCGGCTGGCGGTCACCCTTGAAATGTCTGGCGAATTCGGCATCCCACCATCTGGGGTTGGGATAATTGCCAACCATACTGGTTGGTATTAATACGTTGCTCATCTTACACCTCTTTTTTTATAGTTATTGTTTTTACGGCTTTTTACGATTTATCACTTGGATATATCAATCCATAAATCAAAGATGCTATGACACCTCCACACTATTAAATTACTTTAATATCATTGACTTAAATTTAATCTTAAATAAATACGTTCCTTTATTCCCCAAGCAAAACCTGAATCACGGCGCATTCCTGT
>JBGAWU010000353.1:0-3216 GCA_044227425.1 Methyloglobulus sp. | reverse complement strand
TCTCGCTTTATTTTTGTGCTGTTGACGAAAATCTTTGTCATTGACTCCCCGACCCCATCAAAAACATCATATTTCTTTGATTTATGAAGAAAAATACATTTGAAGGAATAACCGCCCCAACAGTAACAAAAAGTGCGGCCTTAAAAGAAGATCAAGCGAAACCAACAAAAAAAAAGATTTGGCAGAGATCAAATAATTGCTTGCTGCATGCCTGCCAATGCATGAAACCCAAAAAACCCGAATAAGTGTTAGCGCATGTTTTAGCTGATATTTTCTGCTATAGCTAGTACGCGAACCCCTTGGTTGAGCAAAATCATCCAGGGCAAGGGCAATCTCGATTTATTCCACTAAAAATTCCCGCATCATCCCCATATCCTCATGTTCCAAGTTGTGGCAATGGAACATAAACAAACCTTTGTAATCTTGGAACGGTTTTATGATGCGCACGGTCTCGCCCGGCATCACCAAAACCGTATCTTTCAAACCGCTATTGACCAAACCTTCTTTAACGGTGCCGTAATCGCTTTCGTGCGAGGAATCCAGGCTTCTGCTGACGACCTGAAACTGCTGGCCGTGCAAATGGATTGGATGCGCCATTGCCATCATCCCTCCCATGCCCATACCTCCGCCCATGCCGCCGTGCCGCATTCCGCCCATCATTCCCATGCCACCGCGATGCATACCGCCCCCCATCCCGTGACCGCCGAGTTCGTGGGAAATTTCCATAAGCTGGATCGTATTGACCGGAATGCGTTCATTATCCTGGATATCCTTGAAAGCATAAGGCCGACCATTGAGCAGCATTTGCATATGGCCTTCAGAGATGGTGATCGGTACCGGCTTGTTTGGGTTGTTGGTATCGCTAATCTTGTAGGGACTAAACTTCGATAAGGTCGTCGGCAATTTAGGGCTGTCGCTGACTTTTTTGCTGATACGTACCGTAAATATGGCATAGTCGCTGCCCATCGGCAGACCGTAATGCCCCCCCATATTTCCCATACCCATCTTCGGCAACGCACCGTTGAACGGCAAACTGCGCATGACTAACTCCGACCCGATGGCACGCCCGCTGAAATCAACCCATACATCCAGCCGTTCACCCGGCGCCAGCATGACATAAGGCTTATTTTCCGGCTCATTTAATAGGCCGCCATCGGTGCCCAGTACCGTTATCGGCATACCATCGTCCCATGCCAATTTATAGATCCTGGCGGTCGACCCGTTCAGAAAGCGCAACCGGTAAGCACGGGTAGCCACATCCAGTTGCAGTTCCGGCTGCCCGTTAACAAGAATCCGGTTACCGTAAAACCCAAACATGTTGCCGTGCATACCCGGATTGTATAAAAGCTGGTTTCCAGTATCGAACAGCTTGTCCTGGATCACAATCGGAAGTTCATAGCCGCCCGACGGTAAACCCAAGGCGGTTTCCTCTTCGTCATTGACAATAATTCCTCCGGCAAGGCCATGATACACCTGCTTTGCTGTGGCTTCGTGTGGATGTGGATGATAGATCGCCATACAGGCACGGTTAACGACTTCAAACTCGTAAACAAATTTCTGTCCCGGCCCGAACGCATACATGGGATGACCATCCACTTCTGCGGGAACATGTAAGCCATGCCAATGGGTTATCGTATCTTCGTCCAGTTGGTTCAGCAGATGAATACGCACTTTTTGGCCTTTATGAAGCCGGATAACCGGTCCTAAAAATGAATTAGGAATATCTGTAATTGTCTGTTCAGGCCCGTTGATCAACTTCGCGGAGTATTTTTGCACCCAGGTTTTTTTCCCAGCGAGCACAGGGATTTCAACATTTTGGCAGACTAATTCAAACTCGACATCAGGCTTGAAGTTTGCCGAGACCTTTCTCGGCGGCAATGCCTGCATCCCATGCATCTCCATAGCTGCCTGTAACCAGGCAGGCATACTGCTAAGGCCGATAACCCCCAAAGCGGATTGTTTTAAAAATCGGCGACGTGATTGAATTTTAGGGCTGTTCATAACGGTTCCTCCAAATAGAATGCTCATTCCATCCCCTTAAACTCAGGCACTTCCCAAAAAAATAGGGCCGTCCATTTAAAGCTTAATTTAAATGTATCAGCCCCCAAGAGGATGTCATGTATTGACGGGTTTATTATTCCAGCAATGGCTAAATCGGTTTTGATATGAATCAAAAAAGCCTGTAATAATCAAACGGTTTTTAATAAAACTGCTAATGTTTTACAAAGCGGACCGTTGCAGGCTTTGTTCTAACCAGTCCGTTACTTTGCAACAAGACGGGACCTGTACTGCAATGAACTTTCATAACACGTAGTACTTCTAACAAACGCAGTGTATTAAGCATTGTCTCTTTTCAAACAATAATTTAAGGTGATTTCAATGAAATTTCATTATCCGCTTTTATCTGTAATCTGCTTATTTAGCCTCATGACCTTACCTGTCCAGGCTGTCGACATCCAGCATGTCGCGCCGGCGGTTGCCCCTGCCCCGGACAAAGCAATGAACCATGACATGAACGGAATGGGCATGCAGCATGGCATGGGAGGAATGGGGATGCACAAAGGAATGGGCGGAATGCACGGCATGATGGCCGGCATGACCGATGAAGAAAAAGAAAAGCACATGCGTTCCATGCAGGAACACATGTTGAAAATGCACGATTTATCCAACCGTATCCTGGCGGAACCGGATAGCGCCAAAAAAGAAGCGCTTAAAACCGAACAGATCCAACTTATGAAAGCGCATCATGCCGACATGATGTCGCGCCATCAAATGATGCAAGAACCGTCGAAATAAGATTCTTTCTACAAATATTTCAAATAACGGCCTGATTTCAAGAACGCACAGGGTTTAAAGCCATAACCCTGTGCGTTGGGAACTATGCGGTCTTGCTTATGCGCCGAAATAACTGTGATAAGACTTAACGGCTGCAACCCCGGCTAACAACAAAAATATTATTCCGCCGATTTTGTGGAGTAACTCCAAAGGGACTTTTTGCAATAACTTCCGGCCTGCAAACACGCCTAATGCGGAGGTTATCGCAAGCGCCAGCGTAGAACCCAGCCAGACGCCCACGGGATTGCCCGTACTGCTTAACGCGACGACGGCAAGCTGGGTTTTGTCGCCGAATTCGGCGAAGGTAATCAGCAAAAAAGTCGTAAAAAAAATGCCGTGACCGCTTTTTTCCTTTATTTCCCCGTCTTCATCTACTATAGA
>JBGAWU010000352.1:0-3223 GCA_044227425.1 Methyloglobulus sp. | reverse complement strand
GTATGTATTAAAGGGGATGCTGAAAACCAATAAATCAGTTGCAACATAAGGTTTGTTGAAAAACCCGGACAAACTGACCGAAACCCAAGCAGAAAGGCTTGAACGTTTGCTGGCTGAAAATACGAATATGAATACACTTTATGTGCTCAAGGAAGAGCTACAAGCACTTTGGAGCAATACTCAGAAGCTGTCTGGCAAAACATTAAACGCATTTTGCAAGTGTTAATTTCAACATGGCAATTCTAATCATATTTTCAGCCGTAGCGGGCAGTATTTCGAAGTCTTTAGATAAACGACGAAAGTTGCCCAGCCATGAAAAAGTACGTTCGACTACCCATCGTTTTGGCAGGACAGCCCATTTTCCTTCGATTTTTTCTGAAATATGCAAAGTCATACCCAGTTTTTCAGACGTAAACCCAACCGCTGTGCCGCGATAGCCTGCATCGCCTGAGAAAGCTTTGAGCGAAGGGTATTTATCGACAGCTCCTTCCAAAACCTCGCATGCACTTTTGGTGTCACTCAGGTTAGCAGCATGAACTTTGACATAGAGTAAATTCCCGAGAATATCGACCACGATATGTCGCTTATGGCCTTTGACTTTTTTGCCACCATCAATGCCGCGTTCTTCGCTGGCGTATTGAGTTTTAACGCTTTGGGCATCAATAATACCGTAACTGGGGTGGGTTGTGCGCCCAGCTTTTTGACAATGACATCCTGTCAGCCGAGACAGACATTTTTCCCATACGCCGCATTTGTTCAACTTGCTAAAGTGATCGTATACGGTTTGCCAAGGCGGGAAATCATTTGGCATCAATCGCTACTGGATACTGTCTGTCACTATAAATAAAATTGTTTTCACCATGGATTTTTTATCATGTTTATGTCCATTTCCACGTTTACTAGCGGGTTCGAAATCATTTTTAATCAAGTTCCATTCCGCATCGCTTAAGTCACACAAATTGGTTCTGTCGGTTGCGGCTGGGCAATGTCGCAAAATCTAGCGGGTGCGAACCCCGCCTCGGTAACTGCTAGCCACAGGCCGAGTATCGAGCCTTGCAGGCATGATGGTAACAGATTGCTTGATGCGTAGGTGCGAAAACAGGCGAGGAACAATGGTAACGGATAGTGCCGACCGTGAAGGTATAAAGTCCCGAAAACCCCTTCGGAAAGGGCTGATGGTTTCGACAGGCCAGCAAGCAATAAGGTAACCGACGTTTAGGCGAGCCGGTTATATCTCCGCCCGGGATAGTAAGCCGTTTCGAGTCTGATATTGAGAGTTTGTGGTAACCCAGGAGATCCATGCATTGGCGTTGGCTAAAGCGAACGCGCTTCTCGACAAGCCTAAACAGCAAGGGAGGAAGTGGTGGTGTATGGAAGTCGGAGGCTCCTATACTAGCGATGAACGCGGGTAATGCTGCGGGAGTGAAGGGGAGCCGGTTTAAGATAACGGTCAAGGGAAACATGCCCCGACACCGAGCGGACTCTGTGCATGACAACAACAATTGAACGTTTCACACAATGGGCGCGGAACATTCCGCGAAAGCAGTACACTGCGTTGATGGGGCTGTTGAGCCGCCCGATAGAGTTATTGGCTTGCTTCGACGAACAACCGGGTAACAAAGCACGGGGTATTGATGGGGTGAGTAAGGCCGACTATGCGATTGATGTGGTAGAGCGCATTCAGGCGCTATCATCCAATTTACGTAGTTTAAGCTACAAACCGAAACCATCGCGCCGGGTGTACATTCCGAAAAGCAATGGCAAAGTCAGGCCATTAGGTATTCCCTGCTTTGAAGATCGAATAGTGCAACTGCAAATGTCAAAGATATTGCAGGCGATTTGGGAGCCGGAATTCCGACAGTGTTCATACGGATTCCGACCGCACAGGAATGCTCATCAAGCACTGGCAAGATTGGGCGAAGTTATCACCAATGAAAATACCCAATGGGTAGTCGAGGCGGACATCAAGGGTTTCTTTGATAATGTCAACCACGATTGGTTGATGCGATTTCTGGAACATCGGATCAATGACCCGGTATTTTTAAGAATCGTTAATCGATTTCTGAAAGCCGGAGTTATGGAAGAAGGCGCACTAAAGCATGACGATACAGGAACGCCGCAGGGCGGATTGGTGTCGCCCGTGCTTTCGAATATCTATCTGCATTATGTGCTGGATGTATGGTTTGAAAAGAAATTCGCCAAAACCTGCCAGGGAAACGCTAGATTAGTTCGGTATGCTGATGACTATGTGGCCTGCTTTAATCGAGAAGAGGAAGCCAAACGTTTTATGGCGGAAATGCAGGAGCGGCTAAGCCAATTTGGGCTGGAAGTCGAGCCTAGCAAAACTGCATTAATCCGATTTGGTAGCCAAGCCGCGAAAGAATGCGGAAAAGATGGTAGAAGGCACCCGGCTACATTTAACTTTCTGGGATTTACACACTATGTGGGTAAAAGCCTAAAAGGTCGTTTCATGGTAGGTCGCAAGACTCAGCGTGAGCGGGTTACTAAGAAGCTGAAGGAAGTAAGTCAGAAATTGGCGAAGCTAAGAATCCAAGGCGGCCAAGCCATGATGGACTATGCGAGACGCCATTTGATCGGCCATCTTGCATACTACGCGGTCAGTGGCAATGCACGACAGATCCGTACCTATGCCCACCTAGTAAGACGCCTATTGTTCAAATGGGTAAATAGGAGAAGCCAGAAACGTAGCTGTAACTGGGCTAAGTTCAATAAAATTCTGAAAGCCTGGATGCCATCGCTGCGAATACGGTATAACTTATATCCCAAACCATTGTGGATGATTTAAACTGGGAGCCGGATGGTGTAACGCTCCAAGTCCGGTTCTGCGAGGGCGGCAGGCCGTACCGGGTCACCGGGATGCCTGCTGCTACTCTCCCATTCATGCAATTTTCCATTCATCATCGTTCACGATCCAATTTTTGGATTGAATTTGCTATAAAAGGCAGCCGTTATCGCAAGTTCTATAGTCGCTGTTGGGCAACGATTGTGAGATCAAGACCAGGCAGCGGCGGATTGCTGAGTTCTTGCTCGGTCCCGTGCAACAGGTGGGGAATGAAAGTTTGCGGGAGTGGTGAACGGATGGAAACCTTGAAAACGCTACAAAAACAGGAGCTGCTTGCGCCGGTAGAACATGCGGTAGCGGCCATTTTTGTTGTGAGAAAAGCAGGAGAAAAACAATGTTGAACCCAAATCGTGTGGGTAT
>JBGAWU010000351.1:0-3230 GCA_044227425.1 Methyloglobulus sp. | reverse complement strand
GAGTGCTTACCGCTGCCGGCATGGGACTGCTGTATTTCAATTTGCTCCCCAGTTTTGTCTTTCCAATGTTTAGCGAATATCGGGTTATATTCCTTATAGAGTTCGCGGGTTGGGTCATACGAAACATTTAAAATTGTCCGGTCGGCAAATACCCTGTCGCTAGAGGTGACTAATAGGAGGGCGGTAATGCTGAGCTGTAAAACTAGCAAAAGCTGCCTCGTAAAATTTAGTGTTTTCATTAAATCTCCTTGAAAAATCGTGTGCTTAAAAAATAGTGAATTACCTAATCTTGCCGTCGCCGAATGCGTTCAGTGCGACTTCGAAGTAGAAGAAATTGCTGGCACGGTCGGTAAAAGGTCCGTTTACAGGATTATTGAACGATCTGGTAAAGTCGCCGGGTTCGAAGCGGGCGTAACTCAAGCTCCAGTCCACATAAGGATTCAAATGGTGCCGCATCCTGATATCGAATTCATGGCCGAGGAAGCTGCCGCTGTTACCGTTCTTATCGCGTAATCCTGCCCGATTCCAGGAGTCGGAAGGGCTAGCCAGCCAGTAGGCGTTATAGCCGGTATCTACGCGGACTTCCGGATAAGGGGTAAACTCAAGCCGGGCTTTGGGCGCGTGGATGTTATCCCAGGAGAAATAATCGTTACGCGACCAGGGCTGGTTGAAGCCGAAAAATGAATCGAAGCGTTGGTTGACATTGTCATTCGGATTCCTGTCGCCGCTGCCGTAACCATAAAATAAGCTGGCGCGGGGTTTCCATTCATGATCGAAGGTGTAACCGAGTTCAATATCGTAAGCCAAGGCATCAAATTGTTGCATGACCTGCTTTTTGGTCTTTTTATCGATAACACCGGAGCGGCCGAATTGCTTGTTGATGTCGGCATCGAAGTCGAAACCGCTGTCGCCGATGAGCCCGTAAATCCTCAGGCCGGGGGCATAAATGTCTTTATCGGTAATTGCCGTGGAGTTTGCGGGATTAAATGGATCGCCATTCACTTTACGGCCCAGGAAATAGGGCTGTATGGTGATAAAGTCGGACCACTTCCTTATGCTGAGTATGCCGCCGTAGATCCAGGTGTGTTCGTCGGCACGGTCGAAATTGTATTTAAGCCTTTCAATCGGTTGGAGGGCAAAGGTATCGAGATCCCAGTCGTTTTGCTTTTTGCCGAAACGCACCCGGAAGCCTTCAAAGTTGTTGGTGGTATTGCGAAATTCGTTATTTGCAATCAACCGACGGTCAAGTAATTCCATAGTCTGGCGTCCGGCGCGGATGCTCAATGGTCGGTTATGGCCTAGCAAGTCCTTGAAATACAGTTCGGCGTAGCCCTGGATGAGTTCAAACTCATTGACATCGTTGGTGTTTCTGTCATACAGGCCGTTATAACTGCGCGAATCCTGGAATTCGACGGCAAAGCGTAGGGGGTCGAGAATATCGTGTACGCCGACATAGCCCCTAGTCCTGAGTAGCCAGAGATTATCAGGGTCAGGACGGTAACGTAAATCCGAACTACTGGTTGAGCCTGAAGGGACTAAACGGTAGTCGTTTTCCCGGTATTCGTAACGGGTACGAAAATCCAAACCTACATCCAGCCAATCAATGCCACGGAATTGTTCGAACTGGGTTTTGCTTAAATTCCTGACATAAGGTGGCGGTTCGTTTTGTGGTTCGGTCCGGTAGCTCAAAGTTTTTCGGTAATAGTCTTCGGCATTCGCCAATCCCGGCCAGGTTAGCAAAAGGCTGATGAACCCTGTTGCCGGTATCGAGTTTATAAAATGAGGTTTCATTTCATCCCTTGTTTTTATGTTTATAAAAGCGAAAAAATCAGCCTGCCATTAAAAACGGGCTATTTCTTGTTCGGAATGAATTCTAGAATGGAACTTATTTTTAATTAAACGATAATATTAGATATTAATATCTAATATTAAGATAAAAGACGTGTGTTTATCCGGACGAAAGAAAGTTAGGTTGTTGGCTTAAGATCATATATGTCAAAGCTGTTATTCCGAAAGGATAAAATGCGGCGAGGAATCCTGTGCCTTTTAGATTTCTCCTACTTCGGCTGCTTTCAATATGAATTCTGGTCGAATGGCGGGTAGTTCTAGAGCAAGTTTTAGAAATTTTCTATACGTGGATTAAGCGTGGTTAGCGCTAAAAAAGATGCATCCTTGCATCAAAATGTTATCCGTTTCGGTACACGAGGAGGGGTACAACGACACAACAAAAAATTAAAAGATTATAGGGTTACTTGTTCGTAGCGCTCAGATGTAACGTCAAAGCTAAAAGTAAAAAATCGAATTAGCGGCTGAAGAAACAATCATGACGGCGAGTACGGCAGCAACCCAGTAAGACACAGGAACAGGTTTGTTTTTTACGGCAGTTTGGGCTTGGGAGCGGTTCATGTTCACCTCAATATGCTTATGTTAATGATTCAAAAATCGGAAGTATCCGTAACTCAGTATATTGTCAATTGTTGCAAAATCAAATAATCCTTACTTAGTGTTAAGCACTAAATGTGCCAACTATTAAGAAAATTAAATAATATTATTAATATCAGTTGGTTAAGGTTATGTTTTTGGTGCTTTCAGATACGGAATGAAGCTTTCCGAGTCGGGAAGCTGCATTGATAAGGTGCATTTGTTTCCAAATATGCACCAATTGAGGGATAAACTTGTGGATTAGTATGTAATTTTGAGGTAAATAATTTATTCTTCGCAATGATCATTAGGATGTTGGTTTCTGGGCGTACCCAATATAAAAAATGATTCGATTAATTGCCGTTGATTATAGGAAGTCAAATCGACCGTCACATTGCACAATCTTCGTTGATTGAATATCGTATAGTGCTTACTTAAACGCAATTTTTAATACCAACCCGCTATGTCGCCTGTATTAAACCAGTTTCATCCTGTGGTCGCCGGTTGGTTCTTAAGTCAATTTTCTGCGCCGTCTGATGTCCAATCCCAAGCGTGGCCCGCTATCCAGGCAGGACAAGCGACCTTGATCGCAGCCCCCACCGGTTCGGGTAAAACCTTGGCGGCATTTTTGGCGGTTATCGACCGTTTGGTGAAGCAGGGCTTATCGTCAGGATTACCAGACCGGACGCAGGTGTTGTACGTTTCGCCGTTAAAAGCTTTATCCAACGACATCAGAAAAAACCTGGAGCAGCCTTTAGAAGGAATCGGCATGGCGCTTCTGGAAGCCGCTTTGCCCGGTATAGTCATTC
>JBGAWU010000350.1:0-3239 GCA_044227425.1 Methyloglobulus sp. | reverse complement strand
AAGTCGATAACGTCACTCTTGACAGCTTGTTATTTATTCCTGAAGTTTTCGACCTTGAGCATCAACAAACCATTGCCCAAAGAAGAGAAAAAACATTGAATTATCTGAATGCAGCAAACAAGCTTCAGACTTTTATGTTAATCATCGGCGAAGTTAAGGACATTATTGAAGCAAGACTTTGCCGAAAAGTGGTGATCAAACATTTGCCGGATTTTCCGATTCTATTGAATAACGACATTTATCAGCGGTTGCATCAATATTTTGCCAATGAAATCGAATTATGGTCTGCGAATAACGAAGGTCAATTGATCATCATTGGCACCTTTATGTTGAATACGTCAGGCATTGCTTCATTTCAGGAAGTTGCAATCATGACAGTAACCGAGCAATGGCAGCCCTATGAAAACAATGACGAGCTTGGTTTGATTCATTCATTGATCAACGCCAACCGCCGTTTTATTAAATGTTTGCGTTATAACTTGCCCATATCCATCCCCACAGCCAGTGTTCTGTTGGCCGATAAGGAAAACGACACAACTGCCATTTTTATTAGCCCGCCAAATGCCAGTGACGATTTTGAACAAGCAGTACAGGCTTTGGTTGAGGACAGCGGCGTAAAAGCGCAGATCTGGAGGAATGGCGATCGGGCCCTATAAATTATCCAACAGTCAAAATCCGCGGAATTTTATTCAGCCATGATGCTATGCATCGCATGAATTTGCCCGAAACGGCGAAAATTTCGAGAACTTAACTTTGCCCACCATCCTATGGAAAAGAGTGGGGCGTGGAGATACTATGAAACAACAAGAATTGTCTTTAGAACTTGATACGCTCACCGATACCGAAGGGGCTTCAAGCCTTTTGGCTATTCCCGTCGCCACGTTGATCAAATGGCGCTCTACCGGCGAGGTGAGGATTCCTTATGTGCGGATAGGTAGGCAGATAAAGTATCGTACCAGTGATTTAAAAGCATTTATTGAAATAAGTACGGTTAAATGACTTTAAGCTTTTAAAATTACGGGCGGGGACCTTCTTAAGCCCAAATCCTATAACGATTTTGAACTTGGACTAATAAAGAAAAACGATCCTGAAACATGACCAGATCATGACCAGAAATACATGGCTATGATAAGTAAGAATTATATGTTTCTTAAGTTATTGATTATTATGGTGCCTCGGGCCGGAGTCGAACCGGCACGGATGTTACTCCGAGGGATTTTAAGTCCCTTGTGTCTACCAATTTCACCACCGAGGCGTCGATAGTGCTGATGAGGACGGCATTATATAACAACAACAAAAATAAACTAGAATTATTCCTGTATTATTTGACAATTCTCTATTTCAGACATCCTTCGCCTGTTGATCTAAAATGTACAAAGACTTTTCTATAAGATTGTTGATTAATTATTCCTCTGTATGAATACGCTAAAAATGGGTTCGAAATAACTCAGCTCCACCAGTAAATTGTGCTCATATGGCGTTTTTAATTGGTTATCAGTGATGATGTTGCTTGGCTCAGGAATTTCCCATGTTTGCTGAATACTCCAGCTATTTAAAGGTTTTAGTTTGTTATTTAACGGTCGCCGCCCAGGCCGTTTATGCCGATGAATCGAATATAGAAAAAGTGGTTATTGGTCATTTTTCAAGCGGTTCGTTTTCGGGTTGGCAGGAGAAGGAATTTAAAGGGCAAACCCGTTACCAAATAGTGAACATAGATGGGCAAGAGGTATTAAAGGCCGAAAGCAAAGATGCCGCATCCGGTTTATTCTATGACCAACGCATTGACCTTCGAAAAACTCCCTTTATCAATTGGCGCTGGCGTATTGCAAATTCTATGGGGAATATTAATGAAAAGGAGAAATCGGGTGACGATTTTGCTGCCCGTATCTATGCGGTAAAAAGCGGCGGATTGGTGTTTTGGAATTCCAAAGCGGTTAATTATGTGTGGTCGAGCGGTACGGAAAAAGGTAAGAACTGGCCTAATCCTTTTGCCGGCGATCATGTCATGATGACCGCCGTTCGCTCCTCCGCTGACAACATCGGGACGTGGTATGTAGAAAAACGAAATCTTCGTGAGGATTTTAAGAGGTTGTTTGAGGAGGATATTGAGTTTATCGATGCGCTAGCCATTATGACGGATACTGATAATTCGCACGGTCAAGCTACGGCTTACTATGGCGATATCTACTTTTCTGCCGAATAAAATATAGATTGTTTCATCAACGCCGCAACTGTTGATACAAGTTTTTAATTCAATTATTCTGCTTAACAAGCTGACTAAATCCAATAACAATCCTTGGCTCATAGGTTCTATGGAATACGACGGTATCGCATTTTTTATAAGCTGTTTACTGGTGCTGGCCTATTATTTTTATTTAGGACGCCGCTCACGCCGTAAACCGTCTTCCAGCGTCCATGCAGTAAACGCAAAGGTAAGGGAGGAATGGGTCAGTATGATAATGGGTAAGCACAACATGGAGATCCTTGCCGTCCAAACCCTGCGTAATTCCGTAATGGCCGCAAACTTTATGGCCTCGACTTCCATATTGTTAATCATAGGGACGTTAAACATCAGCGAAAAGATTGGGCAATGGTCGTTACAATGGCATCCTTATGGTTTGGCACATACGTTTTCATCAGAATTATGGAAAATAAAATTAGGGTTGCTGTTGCTTGATTTTTCGATCGCCTTTTTCTGTTTTTCAATGGCAATCCGTTTTTATAATCACGTCGGCTATATGGTCAACTTAGGTTGCAATTCGGAGTCCGGTCCCGATTTATGCAAACAAACCTGCGCCTATCTGAATAGGGCAGGTAGCTATTATACCTACGGTACGCGGACGTTCTTTCTCAGTTTGCCGATCATACTTTGGTTTTTCGGCCCTTATTTTTTAATTGTAGCTACCGTTGTGTTGATTGCGGGGCTTTCCACTTTGGATAAAGTACCGAAATGAGTGTCCAGAGCAGTACATTGACGGTTTTATGCTTTGATGATAGCCAATGCACATGCCAGGCTGACACCTAAAATCCAAGCGAAATACCACATAGTGATTCTCCTTAATATAAAACGTTCTGATTTTTTTGGATATCGACGACGGTTATTTTGCCGCGCAGGACGTGGTAAACCCAGGTGGTATAGGCTATGACGATAGGCATCATTAAAACCGTAGCGAAAAATAACAGTTGCAACGTGTAGTTGCTGGCGCTGGCGTCCCATACCGTTAGGCTGCTTGTCGGTG